>JANOAQ010000460.1:0-3361 GCA_031411195.1 Burkholderiaceae bacterium
GGCGGCGGTGCAGAAGGAGATGGAGAAGATCGACGTGGATGCCCAGCGTGATGCGCTGCTGGAAGGCCTGCTGACGATCCCGGTTGTCAAAAAAGCCAAGTGGAGCGAGCTTGAAAAGCAGCAGGAGCTGGACAACAACGCACAAGGCATCCTGGGCTATGTGGTGCGCTGGATCGACCAGGGCGTGGGCTGCAGCAAGGTGCCCGACATCAACGGCATCGGCCTGATGGAAGACCGTGCCACGTTGCGCATCAGCAGCCAGCACATGGCCAACTGGCTGCACCACGGCGTGGTCAGCAAGGCCGATGTCAAGGCCACACTCAAGCGCATGGCCAAGGTGGTGGACAAGCAGAACGCCGGTGATGCGGCCTACAGCAACATGGCCGGCAACCTGAAGAACAGCGCCGCCTTCCAGGCCGCCAGCGACCTGGTCTTCAAGGGCCTGGCCCAGCCCAGCGGCTATACCGAGCCGCTGCTGCACGCCTGGCGGCTGAAAGTGAAGGCGGGCGCCAAGGCCTGAATGACAGGGCCGCCCCGTAGCGCGCCGGTTCAACCAAGCAGCAGCCGTGGATCCGGCTTCGCCGGTCCACCGGGTGCGCCCCCTTGAGGGGGAGCGGCGAAGCCGCTACGGGGGTGGGCGCATTTACGTGCCGGCCATGCGGTCAAACTTGAGGAAGTACTTGCGCGCCATCGCCACCAACTGGTTTTCGCTGGGTGGTCCACCGTCTCGTAGCCCACGATCTGCGCCAGCAGGGCTGGGCGGTGCTTCTCGACGTAGTGCTTGAAGTCGGACTGCGCGGTGTGCGAGCCGGCCACCAGCACCTCGTTGATGCCGGCCAGTGCATCACACACTTCGCCGAAAAACTCGTGCTCGGTGCGCACCGCGCTGCCGTGCTGCTTGGTGTGGTGGCCGCTGGATTTGACCTTCTGGGCTTCGACATGCTCGGCATCGAACTGCAACACCTGGGCGGTGTGGTGGTCGATCCAGACAACGGCGTGGAAAAGTGACATGGGCAAAGCTCCGATAGGGGCGCCAGGCAAAGGCGCCAGGGTTCAAAAGCGGCTTGGGCAAAGCGGCGACTGACGGGCCGCATTCGGGGAAAGGGGCCGCAGGGCTACAAGGTGGCGGGGCGCGGCTGGTTGCGCTCGAGCAGGGCTTCGCACGCCACGCAGCGGGTGGCCTGGGGCGCCAGCGTCAGGCGCGCCAGCGCGATGGGCTCACCACAGTCGTGGCAAGCGCCGTAGCGGCCGGCGGCCAGGCGCTGCAGGGCCTGGTCAAACTCGGCCAGGGCCACCGCATCGCGGTCGGTGCGGGCAAAGTCGACTTCGCGCTCGGCATCGCGCTGGGTGGCATCGTCACCGTCCTGCAGCAGCAGCTCTCGCGCATGCTCGGCGCGGCTTTGGCCGCCCAGGTAGGTGGCGCGCTGGCTGGCAAGGCTGTCGCGCCGGGCCTGCAGGCTGGCCTGCAGTTGCTGCAGATCTTGCGGGCGGAGGTGCGTGGACATCGGGGTCTCCTGTTCGTTGGATTTCATCGTGGCACCGGGGCCGCTCGCCCGTGTTGATGCGGGTCAAGGCCAAGTGCGCTGCCTACAATCTCGCAACTTGGCCTTCCTGTCCGTGCGATGAACCTCTCTCCAATGCCCCTGCCCCACTGCGATGTGCTGGTGGTGGGTGCCGGCCCCGCCGGAAGCGCCTGCGCACAATGGCTGGCGCGCCAAGGCGTGGTGGTGCAGTTGGTCGATCAGCACGACTTTCCACGCGACAAGGTGTGTGGTGACGGGCTGATCCCCGATGCCCACCATGCCCTGCAGCGCCTGGGCGTGCATGCCGAGGTGGTGGCCGTGGCCCAGACCGTGGCGCATGTGGGCTGCATCGGCCCGCGTGGTGGCCGGGTGGATGTACCGGGCCAGCTGGCGGTGCTGCCGCGCCGGCAGCTGGACGACATCCTCAAGCGCGCCGCCGAGCGCGCCGGCGCCCGGTTCAGCGCACCCTGGCGCTTCGAGGCCCCGTTGTTGCAAGGCGAGGGTGACGCGGCCACCGTGGTGGGCGCGCGCCTGAAGTCGCCGACCTTGGGCGAATGCGAAGTGCAGGCCCGCTGGGTGGTGCTGGCCACCGGCGCCGTGCCCAGGACCCTGATGGCCGCCGGCCTGAGCACCCGCCACACGCCCAGTGGCGTGGCCTTGCGCGGCTATGTGCGCCACCCCGGCCTGGTGGGCCAGGTCAAAGACCTCGAAGTGGTCTGGCACAAGCAATTGCGCAAGGGCTATGGCTGGATCTTTCCCTGCCGCGACGGTGTGTTCAACATCGGCGTGGGCCTGGCGCACAGCCACGGCAAGCGGGTGGACGGCCGCGCGACGATGGAAGACGTGAACCTGCGCGACATGCTGGCCGCCTTTGGCCGCATCCACGCACCGGCCGGTGCCTTGCTGAAGGACGGCCAGGTGGAGGGTGACTTCAAAGGCGCGCCGCTGCGCTGTTCGCTCGAAGGCGCGCGCTACAGCCGCCCGGGCATGCTGGCCACCGGCGAAGCGGTCGGCAGCACCTATGCCTTCACCGGCGAAGGCATCGGCAAGGCCATGGAAACCGGCCTGCTGGCTGCCGAAGCCCTGCTGGCGGCCGGGGCCGAGCCCGAGGCCGCCACCCGCGCACGTTATGAAGCCAGCCTGCGCGCGCTCAAGCCGCGCTTCGATCTGTACGAGCGCGCCAACCAGGTCAACGCCCACCCCTGGCTGATCGACCTGCTGATCTGGCGCGCCAACAAGAGCGCACGCATCCTGCGCCGCATGGAAGGCGTGCTCGAAGAAACCGGCAACCCGGGCAACCTGGTGTCGCTGCGCGGGCTGTCGCGCCTGTTTCTGCCCATCCGCTGAGCGGGCCACGCCATGTGCCAGCTGCTGGGCATGAATGCCAACACGCCGACGGACGTGATGTTCTCGTTTGCCGGCCTGGCCACCCGGGCCGACGAGCACAAGGATGGTTTTGGCATCGCCTTTTTCGAAGACCCGGGCCTGCGCCTGTTCGTCGACCACCTCAGCGCCCGCGCCTCGCCGGTGGCCGAGCTGATCAAGCACTTTCCGATCAAGAGCGGCAACGTCATCGCCCACATCCGCAAGGCCACCCAGGGCCAGGTGGCGCTGCAGAACACCCACCCCTTCATGCGCGAGCTGTGGGGCCGCTACTGGGTGTTTGCGCACAACGGTGATCTCAAGGGCTTCCACCCGAGGCTGCATGGCAGTTTCAGGCCGGTGGGCGACACCGACAGCGAGCGCGCCTTCTGCTGGCTGATGCAGGAGCTGGCCAAGGCCCATGCCAGCGTGCCCTCGATCGAAGAACTGGGCCACACCCTGGCCGAGTTGCTGCC
>JANOAQ010000461.1:0-7138 GCA_031411195.1 Burkholderiaceae bacterium
GCCGGCCACCCCGGCATCAGCCTGGCTCGCACCCAAGCGAAAAGGGTTTGCTACCCGCAAACCGCAACCGGCAACCGGCAACCGGCAACCGGCAACCGGCAACCGGCAACCGGCAAGCGCCCGATCAACCGCTGAAATTCGGCGAGCGCTTTTCCACAAACGCCCGAACCGCCTCGTGGTGGTCGGCGCTGAGGTGGGCGATGGCCTGGTAGGCGGCCGAGGTTTCCAGCACCGATTCGAGCGTGTTGTGCACGCCCTCGCGCAGCAGCTTCTTGGTCATGCGCAGCACCCCGGCGGGGTTGCGGGTGATGCGGGCGGCCAGGGCGCGGGCTTCGTCCATCAGCGATTCGGCCGGCACCACCTTCGACACCAGGCCGCAGGCCAGGGCCTCGGCGGCGGTGATGGCGTCGCCGGTGAAGGCCATTTCGGCGGCCTTGGCTGGGCCCACCGCGCGCGGCAGCAGCCAGGCGCCCCCGTCGCCCGGCACGATGCCCACGCGCACGAAGCTCTCGGCAAAGGTGGCCGTGTCGCTGGCGATGCGCAGATCGCACATGCAGGTCAGGTCCAGGCCTGCGCCGATGGCCGGGCCGTTGACGGCGGCGATCACCGGCACGTCCAGGTGCCACAGGGCCTTGGGGATGGTCTGGATGCCGTGGCGGTATTCGTTGCGCACGGCGTCGGCATCGAGCCCCGGCGCGGCAAAGCGCGCCATGTCCTTGACATTGCCACCCGAGCTGAAGACCGGCCCGGCGCCGGTGAGGATGACGGCGCGAACCGTGCGGTCGGCCGCCACGGCGGCACAGGCGGCCACGAATTCGGCCGCCGCGCTGTTGCCGGTGAGGGCATTGCGCGTGGCGGGCTGGTTCATCGTCCAGAGGACGAGCGGGCCTTCGCGGCTGATCTGCAGAAAGTCGGACACGGGTTTCGGCCTTTCAAGCCACGTGCAGTTTCGGCTGCGTGCTGCTGGCGCCCACGCGGCCCACCACTGCTGCATGGGCGAAGCCGTGGCGGGCAAAGATGGCCAGCACGGCGTCCAGCGCAGCGGGTTCGCACGCCACCAGCAGGCCGCCGCTGGTTTGCGGGTCGGTCAGCAGCGCGCGGTCCACATCGGCCAGGCTGGCGGCCACCTGCACATCGGCGCCGTAACCGGCCCAGTTGCGGCCCGAGGCTCCGGTGATGTGCCCCTGGCTGGCCAGGTTGCGCACGCCGGGCAGCAAGGGCACGCTGGCCCAGTCGATCTGCACATCGCAGCGTGCACCGCGCGCCATTTCCAGCACATGGCCGGCCAGGCCGAAGCCGGTGATGTCGGTCAGCGCGTGCACGCCGGGCAACTCGGCCAGGTCAGGGCCCGGGGTGTTGAGCTGGGTGGTGTTGGCGATCATCTCGGCATAACCCGCATCGCCCAGTTCGCCCTTTTTCAGCGCCGCGCTCATCACGCCCACACCCACCGGCTTGCCCAGCACCAGCACATCGCCCGGTCGCGCATCGGCATTGCGCTTCACGCGCTTGGGGTGCACCAGACCCAGGGCCACCAGGCCGTAGATGGCCTCGACCGAATCGATGGTGTGGCCACCCGCGATCGGGATGCCTGCGGTGCGGCACACCGAGGCGCCGCCTTCGAGCACCTTGCCGATGGTGGCAGTGGACAGCACGTTGATGGGCATGCCCACCAGCGCCAGCGCCAGGATGGGCCGCCCACCCATGGCGTAGACATCGCTGATGGCATTGGTGGCGGCGATGCGGCCAAAGTCGAACGGGTCGTCGACGATGGGCATGAAGAAATCGGTGGTGGCGATCAGCGCCTGCTCGTCGTTGAGCTGGTAGACGGCCGCATCGTCGGCCGTCTCGATGCCCACCAGCAACTCCTTGGGGATGGGCATGGCGGCCGTTCCCTTCAAGATTTCGCTGAGCACGCCGGGGGCGATCTTGCAGCCGCAGCCACCGCCATGTGACAGCGAGGTGAGGCGGGGTTCGGGGGATCTTTCAGGGGCGTTCATGGCGGGGCTCCGGAGGGGTCGGTCGGTCGATTCAGCAAGTCGGCCAGCAGCTGGTGCAGCGTGGCGGCTTCGGCTTCAGGGGCAAACAGCGGCGCGCGTGTGGCGCACAGGGCTTGCAAATGCGGCAGCATATCGGCATCGCCCCGGGCCTGCTGCAGCAAGGCGGCCAGGCCGACCGCGTCACCGGGCTCGAAGCAGCCGTCATACGCAGCGCCCAGCAGGCCCAGGTTGCCGTCGATGCGCGAGGCGATCACCGGCGTGCCGCTGCGCACGGCCTCGATCACCACATGGGCGCCGCCCTCCATCCGGCTGGGGTGCACCAGCACATGGGCAGCCTGAATGCGTGCCCGCGTCTGGCCGTGCGGCAGGCCGCCCAGCCAGCGGTAGCGGGGGTGCGTGGCCATCAGCGCGGTGGCTTCGGCGCCCAGGGCCGGGTCCAGCGCCTGGCCGATGTGGTCGAGCAGGATGTCCGGCCGGCCAGCCAGCAGGCGCGCCGCCTCAAAGTAGGTGCGCGGGTCTTTTTCGGCGCGCAGGTGGCCCACCATCAAGGCGCGCAGGTGGCGGCCGGTCTTGGGCCGGGCCTGGCGCGCGCTGCACGATTGCAGCAGCACGTGGCACTTGGCCCGCAGCGCGGGTGGCAGCCGCTGCGCGCCAAGGGTATTGAGCACCACCAGCGCATCGGCCAGCGCCAAGGAGCGCTGGGCATCGCCATCGTGGTCGATGTCGCGGTACAGGTCGGTGCCGGTGAGCACCACCACCAGTGGCCGCTGCGGGTGAGCGGCGCGCCAGGCGGCAATGGCGCCGGCACAGCGCCGCGCGTGCAGGGCAATCATCAGGGTCTGGTCACCGCCGGTCCAGCCGGCGGCCAGATCGACACGGTAAGCTGCGCCGAGCATGCCGGCCCAGCGGCGCGCGGTTTGCCAGTTGCCATTGTTGGCATCGGCCAGCGCAGGGGTGACCAGAACCAGGGATTTTGAATGCACGACGCAAGCGTAACCGCCGCCGCCCACCATGCCCGTTCGGGCTTGCCCGCTGATCTGGCGGCGGCCCTTCAGGCCAGTCGGGCCGATACCCTGGCCACCTTTGCGCTGTACGAGCGGCACCTGCCGGGCTTGAAAGTGCCACTGGCCGCCGAGCTGAACCCGCCGCTCTGGGAGCTGGGCCACATCGGCTGGTTCCAGGATTTCTGGCTGCAGCGGTTTGACGCCCGAAGCCAGGGCCCTAGGGCCGACCCCGACAGCCCGCGCCGCGCCCCCCAACGGCCCGAGGCCGATGCGCTGTACAACTCCAGCCAGGTGCCGCACGAAAGCCGCTGGCACCTGCCTTTGCCCGACGCTGCCCAAACCCGCGCCGACTTGGCCGCGCAGTTGCACGCCAGCCTGGCCCTGCTGGCCGACTTGGACCCGCATGCGCCGGGCTTGGATGACCGCCTGTACTGCCATCGGCTGGTGCTGCTGCACGAAGACATGCACCACGAAGCCGCGCTCTACATGGCGCAGGCCTTGGGCCTGCCCATCGGCGATGCACGCTGGCAGCCGCACACCCTGCCCGCGCCAGCACCCGCACTGGTTTTCGAGCCCGGCCCCTGGCGGCTGGGCCGTGAGCCCGGCCAGGGCTTTGCCTTCGACAACGAGTTGGCCGCCCACAACGTGACACTGGCCGCCACCGAGATCGACGCGCAGGCCGTGCGCTGGGCCGAGTTCCTGCCCTTTGTCGAATCGGGTGGCTACCAGCAGCCCACTTGGTGGAGCGCGGCGGGCTGGGCCTGGCGCAGTGCGCAGCAGGCCACGGCCCCGCGCTACCTGCGGCGCGCCGACGGCCCCTGGCAGCACTGGCGCCATGGCCAGTGGCAGGCGCTGAATCCGGCGCTGGCCGCCTGCCACCTGACGGCCCACGAAGCCGAATCCTGGTGCCGCTGGGCCGGTCGCCGCCTGCCCACCGAGGCCGAGTGGGAGCGTGCCGCCTGCAGCCGGCCTGGCGACTTTGCCTGGGGCGAGGTGTGGGAGTGGACCGCGAGCGCCTTTTCGCCTTATCCGGGCTTTGTGGCCCACCCCTACCGCGACTATTCGGCCCCCTGGTTTGACGGCCGGCCGGTGCTGCGCGGCGCGTCCTTCATGACCCAGCCGCGCCTGCGCCATCCGCGCTACCGCAACTACTTTCCGGCCCACCGCAACGACGTGCCGGCCGGCTTTCGCAGCTGCGCGGTGTAACGAAACGAAGGGCTCGCACGACAAAGCAGGGTCGCCAGCCGCCACGGTGGCCCATTTCACCCTTCAACCGCTCTTGAGCCGCCCATGATGACCACCCTTCGCCCCTTGCTGGCCACCGCCCTGTTGACCGCCGCCACCTGGGCCCAGGCCCTGACGCTGGCGCCCTACACGCCGCAGGCCCTGGCCGAGGCACAACAGGCCGGCAAGCCGGTGGCGGTGCATTTCCACGCCGAGTGGTGCCCCACCTGCAAGCAGCAGGAAAAGGCCCTGGCCCAGCTCAAGACCGAAGCCGGCCTCGACATCACCGTGCTGGTGGCCGACTACGACAACGTGAAAGACCTGCGCAAGGCCATGAAGGTGCGCAGCCAGTCCACGCTGGTGGTGTTTCGCGGGACTGAAGAGCGTGCCCGCCTGGGCGGCGATACCGCTGCCGACAAGATCCGCACCGCGCTGAAGTCGGCCCTCTGATCCCGGCACAGGCCCCGCCATGTCGGTCACCCTTGCCCAGCTGGGCCTCAGCCTGGCCGCAGGCAGCCTCACCACGCTGAGCCCCTGTGTCTTTCCCCTGCTGCCCTTGGTGCTGGGCGGGGCCTTGCAGAACAACCGCTTTGCGCCGGTGGCGTTGGGCGTGGGCATGGCGGCTTCGTTTGCCGGCATCGGCATGCTGGTAGGTGCCGCCGGCCCCGCGTTGGGCCTGGATGGCGACCATGTACGCGTGGCCGGTGCGGTGTTGTTGATCGCTTTTGCCCTGGTGATGCTGGTGCCCGCCTGGAGCGCGCGCTTCACCCAGTGGATGGCGCCGCTGGCCACTGGGGCCAATGCGGCGTCGTCGCGGCTGTCGGGTGGCTCACTGGGCAGTGCGCTGATGCTGGGGGCCGTGCTGGGCCTGGTGTGGAGCCCCTGCTCGGGCCCGCTGCTGGCCTCGGCCCTCACCCTGGTGGCCAGTGAAGGCGGGGTGCTGCGCGGCGGGCTGATCCTGGGCGTGTTTGGCGTCGGGGCGGCCATCCCTCTGGTGGCCGTGGCCTATGCCTCGCGTGCCGGGTTCAACCAGGCGCGAGGCTGGGTGCTGGCACGAATCGACCGCATCAAGACGGTGTTTGCGGTGGTGCTGGGCCTGATGGGCGTGGCCATCCTCACCGGCGGTGACAAGTGGCTCGAAGCCCGTGTCAACGCCATCCTGCCCGACGGCTGGCTCAGCCTGGCCGTGATGTTCTGACCGTCGCCACGAAGACGCCAAACCATCCGGCCTGATCTGTCCAATGCTGCACCTCTGCAAAGCCTGCCGCATGCAACAGCCCGGCGAAGGCGGGTGCTGTCCACTTGTACGAGTTCTCGGTGTGCAGCCGCTCGCCGGCGGCAAAGTGGCGCTCGCCACCCGGCCAGCGCACAGTCTGGGCATGGCGGGCTTCCAGGTGCATCTCGATGCGCGATGCGGCGCTGTTGAACAGCGCCACATGGCGCCAGGCCCGCACGTCGAAGTCAGCACCCAGAAGGTTGTTCAAATGCTTGAGCAGGTTGAGGTTGAAGGCGGCTGTTACGCCCAGGTCGTCGTCGTAGGCGGCCTCCAGCAGGGCGGTGGGCTTGACCAGATCCACGCCGATCAGCAGGGCCCCGCCGGCCGCCACCTCGCGTGCCTGGCGCAGCAGCTGCAAGGCGGCATCGGGCGCAAAGTTGCCGATGCTGGAGCCGGGGTAGAACACCAGCGCCGGGCCGTCGGCCAGCGCAGCAGGCAAGGCCAGTTGGCTGGAAAAATCCAGCCCCACGCCGACCAGGGCCAGGCTCGGGTGCTCGCGCTGCAGTTGCTGCAGGGCCTGGCGCAAGAAGTCGACCGAAATGTCGACGGCCACATAGCGCCTGGGGTCCAGCAGACCGAACAGCCGCGCCGCCTTGGCGCAGTTGCCGGCGCCCAGGTCCACCAGCATGGGGCGCGGGCCGGCAGCGGCCAGGGCTGCGGCCGCAATGGCCGGGCCATGCGTGCTGAAGATGGCCGCTTCGGTGCGGGTGGGGTAGTACTCGGCCAGCTCGGTGATGGCGTCGAACAGGCGCGAGCCCAGCGGGTCGTACAAGAACTTGGGCGACACCCGGGCGGCCGGGGCCTGCAGGCCAGCCGCCGCTTCGGTGGCCAGCGCGGCATCGTCGATGCGGTGCAGCTGGAAGAAATCAGGGGTCTTCATCGTAAGCATCCGGGCAGGGGCGGCAAGGGGCGGTGGCTGGCAGTGGTGCGGTGGCGCGCCACTCTAGCAGCGCAAGCCGGATAGAGTGGCGAGCCCTGTCCTCCAACCCTTGGCACCCCACCGGAGCTTTCACCATGATCAGCCTGTCCCCGTCCCGCACCCTCAAGGCCTTGATGACCTGTGCCCTCGTCAGCTTCGGCGCCTGGTCTCACGCCCAGCCCGTGTTTCGGGTCACCACCATTCCCGAAGAAGCGGCCACCGAGCAGACCCGCAAGTTCGGCCCGATCGCGGCCTACCTCGAGAAGAAGCTGGGCATGAAGGTGGAGTTCACGCCGGTCAGCGATTACCCGGCGGCGGTGGAGGTGATGGTCAACAAGAAGGTCGACCTGGTGTGGTTCGGCGGCTTCACCTTCGTGCAGGCGCAGATCCGCTCGGGCGGCAAGATCATCCCGCTGGCGCAGCGCGAGGAAGACACCAAGTTCCAGTCGGTGTTCATCGCCAAGACCGATTCGGGCATCAAGACCATGGCTGACATGAAGGGCAAGCAGGTCAGCTTCGGCTCGCAGAGCAGCACCTCGGGCCACCTGATGCCGCGCAGCAACCTGCTCGGCGCCGGCATCGACCCCGAGAAGGACTTCAAGCGCATCGCCTACAGCGGCGCCCACGACGCCACCATTGCCAGCGTGGTCAGCGGCAAGGTCGACGCCGCGGCGCTCGACATCACGGTGTGGAAGAAGTTCGTGGCCGAGAACAAGGT
>JANOAQ010000462.1:0-8101 GCA_031411195.1 Burkholderiaceae bacterium
ATCGCATCGTTGCAGGCCCAGCAATATTACGGGCACCCGCGCAACCATTTCTGGCGCCTGCTCGGGGCGATCTGGGGGGTCGATCGGATGGTTAGGCCCTATGCCGACCGCCTGGCGCTGATGCAGACCCATGGCGTGGGCCTGTGGGATGTGTACGCCAGCTGCCGCCGCAAGGGCAGCCTGGACAGCGCCATCGAAGCGGCCGAGCCCAACGACCTGGCCGGCCTGGCACTGCGCCTGCCGCTGCTGCAGGCCATCGCCCACAATGGCGGTGAATCGGCCCGTGCCATGCGTTTCACCGGCGCGCTGGGCCCCCCGGTCTACCGGCTGCCGTCCACCAGCCCGGCCAACGCCAGCTGGTCGTTCGAGCGCAAGCTGGCCGCCTGGCGGGCGGTGTTCGATGCCCACCTTCTTCCTTGATCCGCCCCCCCCTGATCTGCCCCCCGATCCGCATGAGCAGCAAGCGACAGCAAACCCACCTGGCCGGCGCCACGGTCAGTGAATTCGACGGCGTGCGCTACCTGCACCTGGGCACCGACTGGGTGCAGGGCGCCATGCGCATCCACCGCCCGCGCAAGCTCGAGCTCGAATACATCCAACGCATGATGGCCTGGATGTTGTGGCGCGACGATGTAGGCCCCGATGCCGGCCGCGCGGTGCAACTGGGCCTGGGCGCGGCGGCCATCACCCGTTTCACCCACCAGGTGATGCGCTGGCCCACCACCGTGGTGGAGCTGAACCCCAGCGTCATCACCGCCTGCCGGCTGTGGTTTCACCTGCCCGCCGACGACGCCCGCCTGCAGGTGCTGCACCAGGACGCCGCCCGCTGGGTGGCCGATGACGCCCACCTGCAGACGGTGGACGCGCTGAGCGTCGACCTGTACGACCACGAAGCCGCTGCGCCGGTGCTGGACGACGAGGCCTTTTACGCCGCCTGCCGGGGCGTGCTGGCCCCGGGCGGGCTGATGACGGTGAACCTGTTCGGGCGGGACAGCAGCTTCGAGCGCAGCGCCGCGCGCGTGGCCGCGGCCTTCGGGGCCGATCAGGTGTGGCAACTGGCGCCCACCGCCGAAGGCAACACCGTGCTGGTGGCTGGGCGCGGCGTCGAGGTGCCCGACCGTGACACGCTCACGGCCCGCGCCGACGTGATCCAGTCGCGCTACCGGCTGCCGGCGCGCAAGTGGCTGCGGCTGGTGAAGCCCTGGCGGCCGGCGTAAGGCTGACCGCCACGGCCGGCACTCAAACGCGGCTGCGGCGCCTGCAGCCCAGCAAGCCCAGGCCCAGCAGCGCCAGGGCCCAGGCGGCGGGCTCGGGCACCAGTGACGGTGTGGCGTAGAGGAAATCGTCCATCACGACGAAATCGTGGCTCTCGTTGAGCCGCACGCCGTTGCCGAGCAGGAAGTTCTCGGGCGTGGTGATGCGCACCCGGCCGATGCGCTCGCCCGCCGTCGCCACGCCGCCGAGGAAGGACAGGCCCTGGTTGCCGGCGACCTGGGCCCTGCGACTGAAGATCAGCACATCGTTCTGGTTGAAGAACTCCATCGTCGTGAAGTCGACCGCGTCGTTGGTTTCGACATCGACGAACACCGCCGCAAAGGCACTGGTGGTCGCTGCAGTCGTGGTGCCCGGCAGGAAGAACCGGATGTCGGTGGTACGGCTGCCGAAGGTGGCAAACAGCCGCTGGGCACTGAAGGTCTGCAGATCACCCGGGAAGCCGAACAGCACGGGGGATGCCTGGCCCGCGTTGGCGCTGACGGCAAAGCTGGCACCCGGCGTCGGTGAACTGAACACCACACCCCGGGGTGAATTGAAGTTGAAGAAGTTGGCGGGCAGGGGGTTGGGGTCGGCCCGGCTGTCGGGCACGCCGTCCCAGTTGATCTCACGCCGCAAGCCGCCGAAGTCGCCGTTGGCGGCAGCAACGCTGCCACCCCCCACCGCGATGCGGAAGCTGTCGCGCGTCGCCGCGATGCCGGCAGGCAGCGGCGCGGCAGCGTCGAACACCGTGATCGCGGCCTGCGCCGGGCCGGTCAGGCATGCCGCCGCGGCCAGGCCGGTGGCCAGCCACCGCAGCGGCCTCGGTTGTACGGAGGCAGGACGGGCTTGACGAGAGCGGGCAATGCACATGGTGAACCTCACGCGGTTGGGCCTGGGCCGGAAGCAGAAGATACTGATCCCGCAACGAGCGGCACGCAAGGTCCGACCTTGGGGGGGGTGGCAGTTCATGCCCCTGGCGCGGCAGCAACTCACTCGCCGCGCGAACCCACCTTGCCGCGCATCGCCTTCACCTGGCCGCGCTGCACCTTGCCTTCCACCCGTCGGCGCTGTGAGCCCTTGGTAGGTTTTGTGGCGCGCCTGGCCTTGGGTACATGGGCGGCAATCTCGATCAGTTCACGCAGGCGCTGCATGGCATCGGCGCGGTTGCGCTCCAGGCTGCGGTGGTCTTGCGCCTTGATCACCACCACGCCGTCGCCGCTGATGCGCTGGTCGCCCAGGCACAGCAGGCGGGCCTTTACCGCCTCGGGCAGGCTGCTGGCGGCGATGTCGTAGCGCAGGTGCACGGCATTGCTCACCTTGTTGACGTTCTGCCCCCCGGCGCCCTGGGCGCGGATGGCGTTGAACTCGATCTCGTCTTCGACGGGGTGGCCGGCCAGGGCTGGCATCATCGGGCGCGAAATTCAACAGCAGGAGGGTGGGGCATGTTCGGTGTGGCGGATTACGGGGCCTTCGTGGTGGCGGTGATTGTGTTCCTGGCCATCCCCGGGCCGGGCAATCTGGCGCTGATCACGTCCACCGGCAAGGGCGGGCTGCTGGGCGGGCTGGCCGCCAGCCTGGGCGTGATCGCCGGTGACCAGGTGCTGATCTGGTTGGCCGTGGCCGGCATGGCCGCGCTGCTGTCGACCAGCCCGGTGCTGTTTGCCGGTGTGCAATGGCTGGGCGCGGCCTACCTGGTGTGGCTGGGCTACAAGATGATCACGGCCAAGCCGGGCGACGCGCCGGTGCTGAACATCCGCGCTGGCCAGTACTTCCGCCAGGCCCTGACCATCACCTTGCTCAACCCCAAGGCCATCGTGTTCTACATGGCCTTCTTTCCGGTGTTCGTCGACCCGGCGAGGCACCAGGGGCTGGTGACCTTTGCCTTCATGGCCGCCACGGTGGCGGTGATCACCCTGCTGTACTGCGCGGTGGCCGTGGGACTGACCTGGCACTTCGCCGAGCGCTTGCGCGCCAACCCGCAGGCCACGCGCTGGCTCAACCGGCTGGCAGGCACCATGCTGGTGGCTTTCGGGCTGAAGCTGGCGCTTTCGCGTTGAGGTGAGGTGAGTTGGGTTGGGTTGGGGCCTCCGGCTTCTTGGGGGCGACGCGCCGGTTGAAACCTGTCAGCATCACAGCGGTTGCACAACAGGGGTGGGCATGCAGAACCTGATCTACCTGATCATCATGGTGCTGGCCGGCGGCGCCGGCTGGACGGTGGGTAGCTGGTCGGGCAAGGCCGACCGTGAAGCTCTGGCCAAGGTCGAGAAACTGACCATCGGCGCCAAGGCCGCGTTCGACAAGACCGAAGCCGGTCTGCGTGCCGACCTGGCCAGCCAGCGCGACCTGGCCGAAGCCCAGCGCCAGAAGCTGGCCGCCGACCACGCCGAGCAGACGGCCGGCTTCCAGGCCCTGATCGCCGGCAATGCCTCCGAGATCACCCGGCTCAAGCGCACCAGTGCCGACAAGGAAGGCCAGATCAAGGGCCTGATGGTCGAGCGCGATGCGGCCAAGACGCCCGAAGCGCGCAAGGTCATCGAAGAGAAGATCCGCGTGGTCGAAGTGGCCCGCGCAGCCGAGGTGACCGAGATCAGCGGCCGTGAATGCCTGCCGGTGCCCGTGCCCCTGCCGATGCTGGCCAAGTGGCGGGGAGGCCAGCCATGAGCGCCCGCCTTGCACCGGCCGGCCTGGCCATGGTGGCGCTGGTGACGTTGGCGGCCCTGACCGGCTGCGGCACCACCGTCAAGCTGCTGCCCGAAAACCTGTCTTGCCCGGTGACGGTGGCGCAGCTCTCCACCGCCTGCACCGCGCCCGCCTCGTTGGCAGACGGCGCCACCTTCGCGCAACTGGTGCAGGCCGGCATCGACGACCGCGCCGCGCTGCGCGCCTGCGAAAGCCGCCGCGCCGAGCTGGCCCTGGCCTTGCGCACCTGCAACCAGGCTGTCGAAAAATACCTGGGCGAAGTGCGCGAAATCAACAAGGCCAACGCCGCCAAGCCCTGACCGGCCCAGCGCACCGAGCTTGCTGCGGCCGGCCGGCTAGCATCGGCGGCTTCGACATCCCTGCGGCCCTTGCGGTCGTCTTCCCATGGCCGCCAGCCTGCTTGCCCTGCTCGACGACATCGCCAGCGTGCTGGACGATGTGGCCCTGCTCACCCGGCTTGCGGCCAAAAAGACCGCTGGCGTGCTGGGCGACGACCTGGCCCTCAATGCCCAGCAGGTGGCCGGTGTAAGGGCCGAGCGCGAGTTGCCGGTGGTGTGGGCCGTGGCCAAGGGCTCGATGCTGAACAAGGCCATCCTGGTGCCGGCGGCGCTGGCCATCAGTGCAGTGGCGCCGGCCCTGATCACGCCGCTGCTGATGCTGGGCGGCGCCTACCTGTGCTTCGAAGGCTTCGAGAAGCTGGCCCACCGCGCCCTGCACAGCCGTGCCGAGGATGCCGCCGCCCGAGAGGCCTTGGTCAATGCGCTGATCGATCCGCAGGCCGACCTGGTGGCATTGGAGAAAGACAAGATCCGCGGCGCCATCCGCACCGATTTCATCCTGTCGGCCGAGATCGTGGTGATCTCGCTGGGCACGGTGGCGGGGGTGTCGCTGGCCCAGCAGTTCAGCGTGCTGGCGGGCATTTCGGTGCTGATGACGGTGGGCGTGTACGGCCTGGTGGCGGGCATCGTGAAGCTGGACGACGCCGGCCTGTGGTTAACCCGCCGCGCCGGCGGCTTGCAGCAGGCCCTGGGCCGCGGCCTGCTGGGCGCGGCGCCCTGGCTGATGAAGGGCCTGTCGGTGGTGGGCACGGTGGCCATGTTCCTGGTGGGCGGCGGCATCCTGGAGCATGGCATCGGGCCGCTGCACCATGCCGTCGAAGGCTGGGTGGCCGGTTCCGGGCCGGTGGCGGCCACGCTGCTGCCCTTGCTGGCCGATGGGCTGGTTGGCCTGCTGGCCGGTGCGCTGGTGCTGGCCGGCGTCACCTTGGTGCAGCGCCTGCGCAAGCCGCGCGCCGCGTGAGCCCAGGCGCACAACGCAGTGCTTTTCAGCGCGCGGCCGCCACCGCCTGGCCCAGCTCGATCACGGCCAGCGCGTAGTAGGCCGACCAGTTGTAACGGGTCACCGCGTAGAAGTTGGCTGTGCCGGCGATGTGGCTGGGTGCGGCGTCGCCGTTCTGCAGCTCCACCAGGGCCAGCGGGCCGCTGTGGACCTGGCCCGCGCCCTCGAGCACGGCGCCGCGTTCGGCCATCTGGGTGGCAGTGAAGCTGGGCAGGATGTCGGGCGCCAGCAGGGCGGCCCGGTCGGCGGTATCCACCGGCGGCTTGATGGCGAAATGCGTGGGCAAACCACGCTGCCAGCCGTGCCGGGCCAGGTAATTGGCCACGCTGCCGATCACGTCGGCGGCCGATTTGTTGGGCCCCGCTGCCATGTCGATGTGGCCATCGCCGTCGAAGTCGACCGCAAAGCGATTGATGCTGCCGGGCATGAACTGGCCCAGGCCGATGGCGCCGGCAAAGCTGCCCTTCACGGCGGTGACGGGCAGGTGCTCGGTGCTCACCAGCTTGAGGAACTGGCCTAGTTCGTCGCGGAAGAACGCGCTGCGGTCCTTGCGGCCTTTCGGGAAATCAAGGCTCAAGGTGGCCAGGACGTCCAGCACCCGAAAATTGCCGGTGATTCGGCCGTAGAAAGTCTCGACGCCGATGATGCCCACCACCACCGCTGCGGGCACGCCGTAGCGCCGCTCGGCCTCGGCCAGCCAACGTTCATTGGTGGCCCAAAAGGCCACCCCGGCGCGCACGCGGTCGGGCTCGATGAAGCGGGCGCGGTAGGCGGCCCAGTTCTTGGCCGTGCCGGCCGGCGGCGGCATGATCAAACGGGCCACGGCGGGGATGTAGCGTGCCTGGGCCAACTGGGCGCGGGTCCAGGGGGCGTCCAGGTCGAATTGGCGGGCCAGGTCATCGGCCAAGGCCAGCGCGTCTTCGCGCCGGCCGTAGGTCACGCTGTCGGCGGCGTGCTCGCTGGCCACGGGCGCGCGTTTGGCCTTGCCATGCGGCTCCGGCACCAGCTTCTTGCGCGGTGCCTTGGTGGCGGCCGATGCGGCCGGCCCGGGTTCGTCTGCCGCCTGGGCTGGTGCTGCGACGGGTAGGGCCAGCGCAGCCAGCAGCAGGCTTTGCCAGAGCACGAGATCAAAACGGGAAACCGGTGAAGGCAAGGACATCGCCGGATTATCCGGGCACCCCCACGGCTGGCGGCCCGGCAAGGCCCGAGGCACCGCGCAGCCGGGTGGCTTCGCGCTCGGCGTCGGCCCAGCAGCGGCGGTCGGGCAAGCGCTGGCCGCCGGCGGCGTAGCGCTGCTGGTCCATCGCCTCCAGTGCGCGGGCCAGGGCTTCGCCGGCGGTGCCGTGGTGCTGGCGTACCAGGGCCGCCAGCGTGCGTGGCGGGTGGTGCGGCTGGGCATCGATGCCCGCTTGCTGCAGGCTGCGCGCCAGCCGGCTCTGTTGCCGCAGCCACGGGTCCTGGCGCCGCCGGTCCAGCCAGGCCCAGGCCGCGCCAGCCAGCGCCGCGGCCGACAGCAAACCCATCAGGGCCTTGGCCAGATCGGCCCAGTCGGGCTGGTGTACGCCCAGACGGCGCAGCAGGTCGAACTGCTTGCTGCGTGAATAGCCCATCACCCACTGGTTCCAGCGGCTGTCCAGCAGCTCCCAGGCGCGGCGCAGCTGGGTTGCCAGGGCTGGGTTGACGTTTCGAAAGGCGCCCGCCACGAAGCCCGGCTGGGGCTGCAGGGCGCGGCTGGCGCGCACCCGCTCGGGCGCCACGGCGGCGGTGGGGTCGACGCGCTGCCATCCCGCGCCAGGCATCCAGTACTCGGCCCAGGCATGGGCGTGGCTTTGCCGCACCACGCGGTAGCCATCGGCGTCGGGTTCCTCGGCACCCTGGTAGCCGGTGACCACCCGCGCAGGCACGCCCATGGCCCG
Organism: Burkholderiaceae bacterium; assembly: GCA_031411195.1. GTDB lineage: Bacteria > Pseudomonadota > Gammaproteobacteria > Burkholderiales > Burkholderiaceae_C > Pseudaquabacterium. The sequence continues at coordinate 7,209 of JANOAQ010000462.1, forward strand.
CATCACCACCACAAAGGCGGTGGCGAAGTGTTCGCAAAAGCCTTGGCGGCGGTCAAGCCAGAACTCGTCGATGGCATCGCTGCCATAGCTGCCCGGTTGCAGGGTGTAGACGTAATTGGACTGGCGGATATGGGCCTGCAGAGCGGCGGCCAGGGTGCGTGCGTCAACCTCGCCCAGTTGCGCGCGCATCTGCCGCGCCCAGGCGAGCGTGCGCGGGTTGTAGCCAGGCGGCAGTTGGCGCAGCGAGGCCAGCTCGGCTTCATCGACGCGCTGGCCGTGGGCAAAGCGGGGCCAGGCCTGGGCGTTGAAGCGCAGGCGCTCACCCACCAGGCGGTCGGTGTGCCATTGCAGGTCGTGGCCCAGCCACACGGTCCAGTCGGGCAGCTGGGGTGCGCTGCCCGCGATGTCCGGTGTGGCCTCCAGCAGGGGCAGCAAGGCCAGGCGGATGGGTTCGAGCATCATTTCGTAGCGCACCGGTGCGCCGGCGGTGCGCAGCTCGGCCGTGTGGTACGGGTTGCGTGCGTTGACAAACACCGAAGGCAGCCATTCGATGCCGTCGAAGCGCGACAGCACGGGCCCACGGAAGTACAGCGCTTCGGACGGCGGCCCTTCGCCCTGGAACCGCACCCGGAAGGCGATGCTCTCGTCCTGGGCCAGATCGGCCACGCCGCCCAGCCGAAGCGTGCCCGACAGGCCGGTGCGCCCGCCACTGTCCTGCGGCAGTCCCCACAGGGGCCCGAAGCGCGGAAACAGCACGAACAGCGCGGCCATCAACGGCAGGCCCAGCACAGCCGAGCGGGCCGCCAGCAGGCCGGCACGCAGCAGCGGCGGCTTGCCCACCGGCATGTTGGCCAGCACCAGGGCGGTGAGCAGGCCCCAGGTGGCGATCAGCA
>JANOAQ010000463.1:0-2201 GCA_031411195.1 Burkholderiaceae bacterium
CACCGGGAACCACGCGGCGTGCATCTGATGGCTGACCGAGCGCATCGCACGATCAACTCCCTCGGCCTGCAGCAGATGCTCGATCAGCCAGCGCGAGGTGTCGATGCCCGCGTTGCCGCCTTGTTCGACCAGATCGGCCCAGGCACCGGCCATGCCGTGCAGGCGCAGCGCCTTGAGTTCGACCAGCACGTCAGGCTTCATGGTCGGCTCCCTCGGTGGCGTCGTCGGTGGCGTCGTCGGTGGTGATGTGGGCCACGAGGTCGGTGGCGATGCCGGCGTTGTTGTCGCCACGCAGGCTGTCGTAGCGCGCCGTGTTGGCCAGCGCCGGCGTGGTGACCTTCAGCTGCGTGGCCGCCGTCGGTGGCGCCGGCACCGCGTTCAACCGCCCCAGCACGTTGACCACATGCTCAACGCTGACCTTGCCCGGTGGCCCAGTCTCCAGCGCCAACTCCACCGCCACCAACACCGCCTCCAGCCCGGCGCTGAGCACGATGGCCAGCACCTGCGCCATCACCCGGTCACCGCCCGGGTTGCGCAGCAGCCCCCGGCGCAGGCGCTGCAGCGGCTCGGGCATGTCGGCGAACGGTGCGCCGTTCCTCAACGCGCCGGGCTTTCTCTGCAGCAGCGGGATGTAGTGCTGCCAGTCATACCGGGTCTCGCCGGCGTTGCTCAGCCGGTCGTGGCGGGCCACGACCTTGTCGTCGGCCACCACCACCACGCTGGCCGGGTACAGCCTCGTGCTGACCATCTGGCCGTGCAGCTCGCAAGGCACCGAGTAGCGATTGCGCGCCACCGCCACCAGGCAGGTGCTCGACACCCGCGCGGGTTTCTCGACGTAGCCGTCGAACGCGGTGGGCATGGGCATCAGGTGAGCCCGCTCGTGCTCGAGCATCTCGGCCACGCTGAACTGCCCGTGCTCGGGGTGGCGCACCTCGTCCCACAAGGCCCTGCAGCGTTGGCCCAGCCAGGCGTTGACTTCGGTGAACGACCCGAAGCGCTGCTTGCCCGCGTCGATCCAGATGCGCCTCCGGCTGTCCTGCACATTCTTCTCCACCACCCCCTTCTCCCAGCCGCTGGCCACGTTGCAGAAATCGGGCTCGACCAGGTAGTGCGCGCACATCGTCGCGAAGCGCTCGTTGACGATCCGGCCCTTGCCCTTCTTCACCTTGTCCACAGCCGTTTTCATGTTGTCGTAAATGCCCCGGCGTGCAATGCCACCAAGTGCCATGAACGACCGGGTGTGGGCATCAAACAGCATCTCGTGGCCCTGGCTCGGGTAGGCCACCAGCCAGAACGCCCGCGAAGCGCACAGCTTCATGTGCGCGACCTGCATCCGGTAGTAGACGCCGCCCACCAACAGCCCTTCCTCGCTCCAGTCGAACTGGAATGCCTCGCCCAGCTCAAAGGCCAGCGGGATGAAGGCGTTGACTGCAGTCCCCTGGCCCTCGCCCTGGCGCCAGGCCCGAATGAAATCGGTCACTCGGGTGTACCCGCCGTCGTAGCCGGCACCCTTGATCTCGGCATACAGCGCCTTGGCCGTGCGCCGCTCGCGCTTCGGGCGCCGAGCGTCGGCCGTCAACGCCAGCTTGAGCGCCTCGTGGAAGATGCTGAGCTTGTTCGTCTGCTCACCGCGCCGGTACTTCGGCGGGCCATCAACTTCGCCGTGCAGCCACTTCGCAACCGTGTTGCGCGACAGCCCTGTGATGCGCGCAATCTCGCGCTCCGATTTGTTCTTCCGGCTACGCAAACGCCGGATTCTGCCAATCATGTCCATGGTGATCACTCCTCATCCTCTGCTGCACAAAAAAGCAGCAGAGTAGGTTGTTCACCTGGCTCAGTTTTGGGTCGGCACAACCCTCATAAGTGGCTCAGTTTTCGGTCGGCGGCAACAGGCCCAGGTCTTGCCGGCGATCAGCAGCGGCGCATCGGGCATGTGCTTGACCCAGACCCTGCTGCCGCCCACGGTCGTGTCGCTGCCCTTGAACTCGCCCAACACCAAGGCCAGCGGGCTGCGGCCGTCGTGGGGCCGCAGCACGGCCAGTTTTTCGCGGCGGCGCTGGGCGGCATCGGCCTTGGTCGCCTCGCTGAAGGGTTCGGGCACGTACAGCCGCTCGGTCAAGGCCACGCCCTTCACCGACACGTCCTCGGCGGCCTCCAGCAGGTACTTGTGCAGCACGGCCTGGTTGCGCTTGCCCGCCATC
>JANOAQ010000464.1:0-6846 GCA_031411195.1 Burkholderiaceae bacterium
TTGGCCTGGAGAAGCCGCTGAAACCACCTTGATGACACTTGAGAAAGCTACGTTGTTTGCACGTAGCCCGCGCCAACGGCGAGGTTGACTCTATCCAATCCCTGGCTCAGAAAGTGAGCGACCCGTCAAATCAATGGCGCACTTCGCGGACGCGCGTGTTGCTGCTCGGGATAGGTTGCGGCATGCGGCATGCGGCACGTTGCCCGTTGCGGCAGGGGCTCGGCGGTAGCTGCAGTCCATCCTGAATGGCCCGCAAGGCAGCGCCTTGCCCTGGCCCGATCCCAGGTGCACGCGGCACTGGCCCTGGGCTTTCCCGCCGACGCTGCCGCGCTGGCCTGGGCCGCAGGCGACCGGGCCGGCTGCGCCGCTGCTGCGGCCGACATGGCCGCGGTGGCGCAAGGCGCCGGCCTGCAGGAACTGCTGGCCGAGGCCCGGCTGCTGCAGGCCGAGGTGGCGGACGCTGACGCCACGGCCCGCACCCATGCCGCCGCCGCCACCGCACTGATCGACCGCTTCGGCCTGCACGGCCTGGCCGCGCGCCACCGGGCCTGGTGCACGGCCCCGGCGCGGGCCGGGCCGGCTTGAGCCATGCTACGGTTCAGCCCTTTTCACCGGCACGGGAGCGCGGCATGAGCGGCTTGAAGGATGGTGTGCGCAAGGTCGGCGCGGCGGCCCTGGTGGTGGCCGCCGGCTGGGCCGCTGCGGCGGAGTTTCCGGCGCCCCGGCAGGGCAGCTGGGTGGCGCGCGATTTCCGCTTCCACACTGGCGAGGTGATGCCCGAGTTGCGCCTGCACTACCGCACCGTGGGCGAGCCCACCGGCGAGCCGGTGCTGGTGCTGCACGGCACCACCGGCTCGGGCGCCAGCATGCTGAGTGCGGCCTATGCCGGCGAGTTGTTTGGTCCGGGCCAGCCGCTGGACGCGCGCCGCTACTACATCATCCTGCCCGACGCGATCGGCCATGGCCAGTCGGCCAAGCCGTCGGACGGCCTGCGCGCGAAGTTTCCGCGCTACAACTACGACGACATGGTGCTGGCCCAGTACCGCTTGGTCACCGAAGGCCTGGGCATCGCGCACCTGCGCCTGGTGACCGGCAATTCGATGGGCGGCATGCACACGTGGATCTGGGGTGCAAGCTATCCGGGCTTCATGGACGCGCTGGCGCCGATGGCCTCGCAGCCGACCGAGATGGCCAGCCGCAACTGGATGCTGCGCCGGCTGATCGTCGATTCGATCCGCAACGATCCGCAGTGGCTGGGCGGCAACTACACGGTGCAGCCGAAGTCGGCGCAGTTTGCCAGCGTGTTCTACGCCATCGCCACCAACGGCGGCACCCTGGCCACCCAGAAGGCGGCGCCCACACGCGCCCAGGCAGACCGCATCGTCGACGAACGGCTGGCGGCACCATTTGCGGCCGATGCCAACGACACGCTGTACCAGTGGGACTCTTCGCGCGACTACAACCCCGCACCAGGCCTGGCGCGCATCAGCGCCGCGCTGCTGGCCATCAACGCCGCCGACGACGAGCGCAATCCACCCGAGACCGGGCTGATGGTGCGTGCGCTCGAGCGCGTGAAAAACGCCAAGCTGCTGCTGATCCCGGCCAGCGACGACACCACCGGCCACGCCACGACGGGGCGGGCCCGGTTTTATGCCCAGGCCCTGCAGGATCTGCTGCAGCGCGCGCCCAGGCCGTAGCGGCGCTTTTTGTCCCCGCGACGGCTCAACCCAGGGCCGGCTTGATCGGCGGCAGGTCGGCAAAGGCCGCTGGCTGCCCCGAAGCTTGCGCCGCCACCGCGCGGGCGATGTCCTCGGGGTCGAACACGCCCGGCTGCAGCGCGTTCATGTAGGCAAACGATTCGGCCACCGAATGGTCGCGCGTGAAGCTGATCATCTCCTTGCTGGCCGCCACGGCCACCGGCGCCCGGGCGGCGATCTTGTGGGCCACCGCCAGCGCCCCGGCCACGGTGGCTGCAGGGTCGTCGAACACGCCGTTGACGAAGCCCAGCCGCTCGGCCCGCTCGGCGCCCAGCCGGTCACCGGTGTAGGCCAGCTCGCGCATCACCGCCTGGGGGATCTGCTTGGGCATGCGGTTCATCGTGCCCACGTCGGCCATCATGCCGATGTTGATCTCGTGGATGCAGAACCAGGCCTCGCGGCTGCAGTAGCGCAGGCAGCAGGCAGTGGCCAGATCGACGCCGCCGCCGATGCAGCCGCCCTGGATGGCCGCGATCACCGGAAAGCGCGCGTCGGCGATGGCGTTGAAGCTTTGCTGCAGCTTCTTGAGCTGGTGGCGAAACTGCTCACGCGCCCGCACATTCACGGTGCCCAGCGTGCCGGCGTTGGCAAACACCGACAGGTCCATGCCGGCGCTGAAGTGCTTGCCCAGCGACGACAGCACCACGGCGCGGGTGGCGCCTGCTTCGTCCAGTTGTTCAAACAGCCGGGGGATCTCGGCCCAGAAGGCCGGCGTCATCGCGTTGTGGCGCTCGGGGTGGTTCATGCGGACATGCGCCACGGCGCCATCCATCGTCACGTCAAAGGATTGCCAGGTCGTCATGGGGTGTGCCGGGTGGGGGTCGGTATCGGGTCGGGTGCGGGTCAGTAGTGGATGCCGCGCGGCGCGCCGCCGCCCACGGCAATGGCATCGCCGTTGATGGCCCGCGACCGGGGCGAACACAGGAAGACGACCACATCGGCCACCTCGCTGGCGTCGACCAGGTGGTTGATCGAATTGCCAGCGGCCATTTGCGCTTCGATGGCCTGCGGCGCCAGGCCCTGCGCAGCGGCTTTGGCAGCCACCAGCGGGGCGGTGCGCTCGGTGCGCGTCAGGCCCGGATGCACCACGGTGACGTTGATGCCCGAGGGCCCGAACTCGTCGGCCATGTTCTTGGTCAGGGCCGCCACGGCCACATTGCGGATGCTGCCCACCGTGTTGCCGGTCTGGCGCGCGGCCAGGCCGCTGACGTTGACGATGCGCCCCCAACCCTGGGCCTGCATGCCGACGACCACCTCGCGCGCGCAGCGGATGTAGCCCATCACCTTGGTGTCGAGCTCGCCGTGGAAGAAGGGGCCGGTGATCTGGGCCAGCTTGGGCGGGCCTGCAAAGCCGCCCGGCTCGGCAGCGGCGTTGACCAGGATGTCGATCGGGCCGCCCAGGGCCGCAACGGCCTGGGCCACGGCCTGGCGCACCGCCTCGTCGCTGGTGGTGTCGCCACAGACCGGCACGACCTGGCGGCCTGTCAACGAGGCCAGTTCAGCGGCGGCGTCCTGCAGCGCGTCGGGCGTGCGGGCCAGCAGCGCCACGTCCACGCCTTCGCGGGCCAATGCCAGGGCAACGGCCTTGCCGATGCCGCGACTGCCGCCGGTGACCAGGGCGCGCTTGCCCGTGAGTTGCAGATCCATGTCGTTCCTGAGCTTGTGGGGGATGCAGGCTTTATACGACAGCCGCCGCGCATCGGCCTACCCCGTGCAGCCCCTGGGGCTACAGGCCGGCACGCAAACCCGCCACCCACAGTGGCCGCACCTGCTCAAAGATCGAGGTGTCGTGCCCGAAGGCCAGGCGGTCGCGCGCCAGCTGAATCCACAGCCGCGTGTCGTGCGGGCCGGTGTCAACCTCTTGTTCGGCGCGCAGGTGCACATGCCAGGCGTGCACCTCATCGTAGCGGTGGGGGTGGCGCTTCAGCGTCCAGGCCAGGCCCACCAGGTCGGCGTAGGCCTCTTCGCGCCGGGTGCGCCACATCTGGGTCAGCAGTTCGGCCTGTTCATGGGTGACGCGGTTGCGCCAGCCTTCGTCTGCCATCCCGTGCGGCACGCTGCCCCAGACCTGTTGCAGATGGCGCCAGCAATGCCCCAGCTCATGGGCGACGATGGATTCGACGACGGCGCCAACCAGGCTCGGTTCGATGCGGTCGAGCGTGGCCTGCGCCTCGGGGTTGCCGCGCATCGACAGCACCAGCTTGCAGCGGCCGGCCACGAAGGCCATGCCCATCGGCGACTCGCCGGGCGTGGGTTGCGGCTGGACGATGATGTCCAGTGGCAGGGCCTGTTCACGTGCAAACTGCAGCACCGGCACCGCGGCTTCGAGCCACTGGCGCTCGGTGGTGGTCAGTTCGACGGCCTGCGCCGCCACCTGCGCCAGGGCCAGCACGGCGCCCAGCGCGAATCCCCATTGTTTGCCCATGGCCTGGCCCCCGGTCGGTGACGACGTTGTTGCACGGGGTGGTCTGGTGGCAGATCCACCACCGGCACCCGTGGGGCAAGCCTGAATGCAAGGGGGTCATGGTGGCCGCCGGAAGTGAGGCCTGTTGGTTGCCTATCTCCGCCCATCACCGTCGGGTGGCCGTTGGCGTCGGCCTACTGTGGGCTACAGATCGGTCAGCAGCCCGGTGGACGTGGCAGCGGCCGCGAGTTTGCCGTCGGCGTTGTAGAGCGAGGCCTCGAGAAACGCCACCCGCTTGCCGCGGCGGATTACCCGTGCCTCCACGCGCCCCTCGCCCGGCCCTACCTTCTCGTAGAAGCTGATCTTGATCTCCAGGCTGAAGACTGTTTGCGCGTGGTTGGTGTCGTGGAGGACGGCATGGGCCATGGACGCATCCAGCCAGGCGGTGATGAAGCCACCCTGGGCGATGGTGCCGTTGGTGTGGCAATACTCGCGCCGTACCGTGAAGGCGCCTTGCAAGGTCTTGCGTGCGGCGTCCCAGCCCGTCACATGAAAGTTGCCCATCGATTCACTCAGGGCCTTGCCCGAGCGGATGCGTGCTTCCAGATCGTCGTCCATGGTCTTGTCGGTGGTGTTGTTTTCGCCGATTGTCACCGTGTACTTCACCGCGCCCAGGTCTGGCGCCAGGGTCAGGACAGCAGTTTCACCAGGAACTCGGGGTGGATGTGCAGACCGGTCAGTCCGGCGATCCCCATGAAAATGCCCGAGGCCGTGGGCAGCAGCGACACCCAGTACAGGCTCCACAAGCGGGTGAGGGCGGTCACCGCCAGCATGGCAATCGCCACGGCGATCAGGGCGTCGGACAGGTCGAACTGGTCGTCACGGTAGTTCAAGGCGTCGTAGGTCTGCTGGTCCTGCTCGGCCTGGGCCTGCTGCATTGCCTGCACGATGTTGTCGTCCTTGACCTTGCAGATGCCCATGAAGGTGGCCAGCACCGCCACCGTGATGGCCACCACGGCGTTCAGGCGTGCCGTGCGCCTTTCCTTCTGGTCAGCGGCCTCGCGGGCGGTCTCGATCAGGCCGACGGGTTCAATGTCCATGACGGGCAATGTGCAGGGTCAATCGTCGTTTGGAGTCGGCGGTTCACACAGGGCATGCGTTGGGCATGCGCTGGTGGGTCGCCCGTACACTGCCTTGGTGCCTTCTGAAAACACCTTTGCCGACCTCGGCCTGATGCCCGCACTGTGCCGGGCTGCCACAGCGGCCGGCTGGGCCGAGCCCACCGCCATCCAGGCGGCGGTGTTGCCGCCGGCCCTGGCCGGGCGCGATGTTCGGGCCCAGGCGCCCACCGGCTCGGGCAAGACAGCGGCATTCGTGTTGCCGGTGTTGCAGCGCTTGCTGACCGACCCGCACGCCGGCACCGAGCGGCCGCGCCGCCTGCGTGTGCTGGTGTTGTCGCCCACGCGTGAGCTGGCCCTGCAAACGGGTGACGCCATCAAGGGCCTGCTGGCGGCCTGGTCGCATGCACCGCGTTGTGTGGTGGCCGTGGGCGGCGGATCGATCAATCCACAGCTGATGGCCTTGCGCGGCGGCGCCCACTTGCTGGTGGCCACCCCTGGGCGCCTGCTTGATCTGCTGGCCCACAACGCATTGCGCCTGGGCGATGTGGACACATTGGTGTTGGACGAGGCCGACCGCTTGCTCGACCAGGGCTTTGCCGAAGAGGTGGGCCGCGTGCTGGCTGCGCTGCCGGCCAAGCGTCAGACCCTGCTGTTTTCGGCCACCTGGCCCGAGGCCGTGTTGGCGCTGGCCGATCGGGTGCTGCGCAACCCCGAAGCCGTGCAGACCGGCAGCGGGGTGGCCAATGCCGACGGCACCGTCGAATCTTCCGACACCCAGCCCCACATCACCCAGCGCGCCATCGTGGTCGACACCGGCCGCCGCACCGCGCTGCTGCGCCAGTTGATCACCACCGAGGGCTGGACGCGGGTGCTGGTCTTCGTGGCCACGCAATACGCCAGCGAGCATGTGGCCGACAAGCTGCGCCGTGCCGGCGTCAAGGCCGAGGCCTTGCACGGCCGGCAAAGCCCGGGCCGGCGGGCCAGGGCGCTGGCCGATCTGCAAGCCGGTCAGATCACCGTGCTGGTGGGCACCGACCTGGCCGCGCGCGGCATCGACCTGCCGGCCCTGGCCGTGGTGGTCAACCACGATCTGGCGCGCTCGGCGGTGGACCATATCCACCGCATCGGCCGCACCGGCCGCGCAGGGGCGGCCGGGCTGGCGGTGAGCCTGGTCTGCGCCGATGCACCAGGCAGCGAACTGCACTTTCGGCTGATCGAAAAGCGCCAGCAACAGCGCGTGCCGCGTGAGCAGGTGGCGGGCTTCGAACCCGCAGCTGCGGTGGCCGGGCCGGCGGCCGAGCACGACCGTGACGCCGCCGCTGACGGTCTTGCGGACAGCGCCACCGACGGTCCCGCCGACAACCCGGCCGACACCACGGGCGGCATCAAGGGCCGGCGCAAGAGCAAGAAGGACAAGCTGCGTGAAGCGGCGGCCGCGCTGGTCGCCCCGGTGGCCCGGCGCGCACCACGCCGATCCTGACGGGCGGGCTGCAGGGCCTGGGCCTCAGCCGCCGCCGGGCCGCCCCAAGGCGGCTGAGCGCCCCCTCGGGGGGCAGGAGCGAAG
>JANOAQ010000465.1:0-2340 GCA_031411195.1 Burkholderiaceae bacterium
GCGAGGCGCTGGGCGCCAGTGAAGCGGTACCTGTGGCTGACGGCACCACGCTGGGCCAGTTGCGGGATGCGCTGATTGCCCGCGGCGGCCGCCATGCGCAGGTGCTGGCGCGCGGCCGCGCTTTGCGCTGCGCCCTCAACCAGGTGATGGCCGACGAGGCCACCCCAGTGCCCGCCGGCGCCGAGGTGGCCTTCTTTCCACCCGTCACCGGGGGCTGATGCCGCCGGCTGATCAGCCCGCTTGGACCGCAGCCACAGTGGCCAGCACGGCCTGCGCGGCGCCGTCGCTGGCGGGCAGCAGGGGGGCGCGCAGTTCATTGGCCAGCCAGCCCTGCCGGGCCAAGGCCGCCTTGATCGGCGCCGGGTTGGGCTCGGCAAAAGCCGCGACCGTCATGGGCTGCAACTGGCGCCAAAGCCTGCGGGCTGCGGGCAGATCACCGGCCGCCATCGCCCGGTACAGCGCCACGAAGCCCGCCGTGGCCAGGTGCGCGGTGGCCACAAAGCCGCCGGCCGCGCCGCGCGCCAACTGGTCGAACAACTCGTCGTCGTTGCCGCCCAGCAAGGCCAGGCGGCCATCGGCCAGCACGGCCTCGGCGGCGGCGCGGTCGGCGCTGCAGTCCTTCAACGCGATGATTTGCGGGTGCTCGGCCAGAGCCAGCAGCGTGGCGCTCTGGATGCGCACGCCCGTACGCGCCGGCACGTCGTAGGCCACCAATGGCAAGGCCGTGGCGTTGGCCACGGTGTGGAAGTGCTGCACGATGCCTGCCTGCGAGGGCTTCACATAGGCCGGTGCGGTGAGCAGCCAGCCGGCCACGGCCTGCGTTTCAGCCAAGCGCAGGGCGCGCTGGGCGATGCGATCAGCGTTCACGCCCGACAGGCCCATCAGCACCGGCACGTCGCCTGCGGCGGCCAAGGTGGTGGCCAGCACCGCGTCCTGCTCGGCTTCGTCCAGCATGGCCGCCTCGCCGGTGCTGCCGCAGGCCACGAAGCCCGCCACGCCTTGCGCGGCCAGGTGCCGTACCAGCCGACCCAGGGCCGGGTGGTCCACCTGCCCGGCACGAAAAGGGGTGACCATCGGCACCCAGATCCCGGAAAAATCCACCATCACGAACACTCCATGCAACGACCGTGTTGAAGAACCGGTCGGGCGGGCGTGGAGCAGGGGGGGTAGGTGCCGAGGGCGCGGGTGGCGCCAGGGCGTGGCCGATTCTTTGGGGGAGTCAGGCCGCCTGTTCCGTCGCTCGTCCGACGACGGAACAGGTGCTCCGGTCAGACGAGCAACTGCTTTTTCGATTTGCCGACACCCCACGGCCCGGCCTGCGCAGGGCGCGCGGGCAGCAGGTGCAAAGGCGATGTCGACATGGCAGCGCATTCTAGCGATGCGAGAATTCGACGCCATGAAACCCAGCGCCCGCGTTTGCATCCAGACTGCCGACTTCGACCTGTCGGCCGAGGTGGCCAGGCTGCGCGCCGGTGATGGCGGCGTGGGCGCGGTGGCAGCCTTTGTGGGCACGGTGCGCGACCGCACGGCGGGCCAGGCGGGCGACATCAGTGCCATGGAGCTGGAGCACTACCCCGGCATGACCGAAAGCGCGATCGAGGCCATGATCGACGAGGCCCACCGCCGCTTCGACCTGCGCGGCGCGCGGGTGGTGCACCGTGTGGGGCTGCTGCAGCCGCTCGACCAGATCGTGCTGGTGGCCGTCACGTCGGCGCACCGGGGTGAATCGTTCAAGGGTTGCGAGTTCCTGATGGACTACCTCAAGACCCAGGCCCCGTTCTGGAAGAAGGAAACCACGCCCGAGGGTGCACGCTGGGTGGATGCCCGGGTGACCGACGATGCGGCGCTGGCGCGCTGGGGCCTGACCTTCAGCAACGGCGCCTGAAGCTACCGCGCCTGACGCAACGGCGATAGAACCACCGCGCATGAGCAGCAGCATCACCGCCCTGCAAGCCAGCGCCGTGGCCACGGGCGCGGCCGTGGGTGCGCTGCTGCGCTGGGGGGCGGGGCTGGCCTTCAACGCGCTGTGGGCCGGCTTTCCGCTGGGCACCTTGTTGGTCAATTGCCTGGGCGGCCTGTTGATCGGCGTGGCGATGGTGTGGTTCGCCCGCTCACCGCACGAGGTGATGCGCCTGCTGCTGGTCACCGGCGTGCTGGGCGGCTTCACCACCTTCTCGTCGTTTTCGGCCGAGTCGCTGGGCTTGGTGCAGCGCGGGGATTGGGGCCTGGCCCTGCTGCACAGCGCGGCACACCTGCTGGGCGCGCTGGCCTGCACGGCGCTGGGTTTTTGGCTGGCGCGGCTGGTGCTGCGCTGAGCTGAGCTGGGCTGGGCTGGGCTGG
>JANOAQ010000466.1:0-2324 GCA_031411195.1 Burkholderiaceae bacterium
GACCGTCGGCTGGTGCTGGGCACGCACTTCGCCCATCCCACCGCCGGCCATGTGGTGCCGGCCGGTGCGGTGTGGCGCTTCGAAGTACTGTGACGCGCCAGCTGCAACTGGCCATCCTGGCCGACGGCGACGATCACCGCATCTTCGTGCTGACCGACGGCCAGGGCCTGGCCCTGCAGGCGCGCACCACGGGCGGCCCGGCCCGGCTGCCGCCCGCGGTGCAGGCGGCGCTTGGCGCTGGCGCCGACGGCGGTGCGCTGCGGCTGGTGCTGGATCCGGCCCTGGCCGACCTGGACTGGGAAAGTCAGGCGCTGGGTGAGCGCTGGGCCACCAGCCGGCAACTGTTGGCGGCCGATTCGACGGCGGCCATGCCGGCCCCGATGCCGGCCCCCCTGCCGACGGCCAGGCCGGACGACGTGCGCCAGCTCACCGTGCTGGCTTGCGACCTGGTCGATTCCACCGGCCTGATGCACCGCCTGGGTGACGAGGAATACAGCGAGCGCCTGCTGCGCTACCACCAGCGCGTGGCCGCCATCGCCCGGCGCTACAGCGGCCTTGCCGATGACCCGCAGGGCGACGATGGTTTCATGTGCTATTTCGGCCATCCAGTCGCGCAGGAGGATGCCGCCGCCCAGGCCATTCGCGCGGGACTGGCCCTGTCCAATGCGGTGGCCGACCTGGGGCTGCAGCTGCGCATCGGCATCTCCACCGGCCCGGTGGTCATCCGCGACGGTCAACCGGTGGGCGCCGTCATCCACCACGCGGCGCGCCTGCAGTCCGTGGCGGGCGCCGGCGCTGTGCTCGTGGGTGCGGCCACCCGGCGCATCGCGGCCGAGCGGTTCGACTTCTGCGCAGTGGAACTGGCGGCGCCGCTGAAAGGCTTTGGCGACAGTGGCGCGGTGTTCCGTGTGCAGCGCGAGCGGCCGGCGCTGGGCACCGAGCGCTTCGACCACCGCCCCGACCTCACACAGTTCGTGGGCCGTGATGCACCATTGCAGGCGCTGTTCGGGCACTGGCGCGTGGTCACCGGCGGCCAGCGCCAGGCGGTGTTGCTGCGTGGCGAGGCGGGCATGGGCAAGTCAAGGCTGGTGCGTGAGTTTGTCCAGGCCCTGACCGCCCAGGGCCACCGCACGCTCGAATGCCACTGCGCGCCCGAGCACGCTGGCAGCGCCTTCCAGCCGCTGATCGACCTGATGCGCCGCCGCCTGCAGGTGCACGAAGGTGATGAACCCAGCGTGCAATTGCAGCGGCTGCGGGCGCTGCAGATCACCAGTGGCCCGCAGGCCGATCAGGCGCTGGCGCTGCTGGGAACGCTGCTGTCGTTGCCGGCCGAGGTATTGCCTGCGCTGCCCGCGCCTGATGCGCCCGAGCACCGCCGCCAGCTCACCATGTCCTTGCTCGAACGCGTGGCCCTGGGCCTGGCCGACCAGGCGCCGGTGTGCCTGATCCTGGAAGACGTGCACTGGATCGACCCGTCCACCCGGGCCCTGATGCAGCGCCTCATCGAAGGACCAACGGGCCAGCGCGTGCTGCTGTTGCTCACCCAGCGCGCCAGTGCGGCCGAGCCGCCGGCCTGGGGCCAGCCCGCACTGGCCACCCTGGCGCTGGCTGGGCTGGACGCCGCCGCCACGCGCCAGTTGCTGCAGGGCGCCAGCGGCGGTGCCCTGGTCGACGAGGCCTTGCTCGACTGGCTGGCGGCGCGCGCCGACGGCGTGCCGCTGTTCATCGAAGAATCTGCCCGCATGGCCGCTGCCCTGGCCCGGCGCCACCCCACCGTGGACGTGGCGCGCAGCCTGCGCGAGCGGGTGCCCGGCAGCCTGCGCGACTTGCTGGCGGCGCGGCTGGACCAATGGCCCGGTGCGCGCGGGGCCGCCCAGGTGGGTGCGGCGCTGGGCCGGCACTTCAGCGGTGCGCTGATCGAGGCGGTCTGCGCTGACCCCGGCTGGGCGCTGCCCGGCGTGGCCTTGGGCGATCAACTGCAGGCCCTGGTCGATGCCGGCCTGCTGACGGTGCAGCCAGAGGGTGGACAGACGGTCTATGCCTTTGCCCATGCCTTGCTGCGCGATGCGGCCCACCAATCGCTGTTGGCACGTGACCGCCGCCGCCTGCACCGCGTGGTGGCCGGCGTGCTGCAGGCGCAGTTTGCCCCGCTGTGCCAGGCCCAACCGGAGCTTCTGGCCTGGCACCAGGAGCAAGCCGGCGACACCTGCGCAGCCCTGGCCGCCTGGGAGCAGGCCGCACGCCGCGCCACCGCACGCTCGGCCCACCACGAGGCCCAGGGCCACCTGCACCGGGCCCTGGCCTTGCTGGCCGAAAGTGCTGCC
>JANOAQ010000467.1:0-1603 GCA_031411195.1 Burkholderiaceae bacterium
AGTGTTGTTCTCTTCCGAGCTGGCGGCGCCCGGCCCGGCGCGCTGCCCCGGGCCGCTCCGCCCCCCGGGCTGCGCACTCCCCCGCGCGGTGCCACCCCCCGCGGCCGCGGGCCGCCCCGCCCCTGCTGCACCGCGCCAGCGCCCTGGCCCTGGGCGGGCCCGGCGGCGGCGCGAACCGCGTGGGTCGCTACCAGTTGGAGGCGGCGGTGCAATCGGCCCACGCCGTGCGCCGCCTCAGCGGCCAGGCCGACTGGCCCGCCATCGAGCGCCTGTACGCCGCCCTGGCGCGCTTGAGCGATTCACCCGTGGTGGTGCTCAACCAGGCCGTGGCCCTGGCCGAAACCCAGGGCCCGGCGGCGGCACTGGCCTTGCTGGACAGCGTGGCCAGTGATGCCCGGCTGGCCGACTACCAGCCGTGGTGGGCAGCACGGGCTGATGTGCTGATGCGCTTGCGTCGCGTGGCCGACGCGCAGGCGGCTGGACAGCGGGCCATCGGGCTGGCGGTTGATCCGGCGGTGCGGGCGTTTTTGCAGCGGCGGTTCGGTTAGGGCGGAGGCGCTTGTGCCATGCGTCGGCAATCGGCCAGTGGACTAAACCGCTCGCGCGGTAAGCGCTCCGGCAAGGTTGTTGGCGGACCGTCCCGCCGCTGGTTCTGCGATGTTGTTGATCGAGGCAATCCGCCTCGTTCACTAACAGGAGCAGGATCATGGACGTTTCGACTCCCACCATCTCGCCGTTGCGCCAACGCATGCTCGAGGACATGCGCATGCGCAAGTTCGAGCCCAAGACGCAGGCCAGCTACCTGCGCGCCGTGCGCAAGCTGACCAAGTTCCTCGGCCGATCTCCGGACACCGCCAGCGCCGAGGACCTGCGCAGCTTCCAGATGCACCTGGTCGACGAGGGCGCCTCGCCGATCACGCTGAACGCGACGATCTCGGGCCTGAAGTTCTTCTTCGACGTCACGCTCAGCCGTGGCGAGCTGATGGCCAAGATGCAACCGGTCTCTGTGCCGCGCACGCTGCCGGTGGTGCTCAGCCGCGAGGAGGTCTCGCGCTTGATCGCAGCGGCCTGGAACCTCAAGCACCAGACAGCCTTGGCCGTGGCTTATGGCGCCGGGTTGCGTGCCAGCGAAGTCATCGCCTTGAAGGTCGGCGACGTCGACAGCCAACGAATGACGCTGCGCGTGGAGCAAGGCAAGGGTCGCAAGGACCGCTATGCATTGCTGCCGCCGATCCTGCTGCAGCGGCTGCGCGTGTGGTGGCGTGTGGGCCATGCCCAAGGCAAGATTCTGCGCAACGGCTGGCTGTTCCCGGGCCTCGATCCGATGGACCCGCTGAGCACGCGGCAGCTCAACCGCGCCGTCCACGCCGCCGCCGACGCGGCCAAGATCGACAAGCGCGTGTCGATGCACACCTTGCGCCACTCCTTCGCCACCCATCTGCTCGAACAGAAGGTCGACATCCGCGTCATTCAGGTCTTGCTCGGCCACAAGAAGCTGGAGACGACGAGCATCTACGCCCACGTCGCTACGGACCTGTTGCGCGAGGTGATCAGTCCGCTGGAAGGATTGCCGCCTTCGTGAGGCAGGCGCCGTGGGGCGGCC
>JANOAQ010000468.1:0-4774 GCA_031411195.1 Burkholderiaceae bacterium
AAATGCCCGCCTGCCGGGCATGGCGCCAGCCGAACGTGCGGCCATCTACGACGACCTGAACGCCACGCTGGCGCGGCTGCACCAGGTCGATTTCAAGGCCATCGGGCTGGAAGACTTCGGCCGGCCGGGCAACTTCTTCCAGCGCCAGATGGACCGCTGGACCAAGCAGTACCGGGGCGCACAAACCGAGCCTCTCTTCGCGATGGAGCGCCTCATCGCCGACCTGCCCGCACGCATCCCGGCCAGCGACGAAGTGGGCATCGCCCATGGCGACTACCGGCTTGAAAACGTGATGTTCCACCCCAGCGAGCCGCGCATCATCGCCGTGCTCGATTGGGAGCTGTGCACCCTGGGCCACCCGTTGGCCGACATTGCCTACGGGTGCATTCTGTACCACTCCGATTCCGAGAGCTGGGGCACGTTGGGCGGGGTGGATCTGCCCAGCGCGGGCATCCCCGATGAAGCCGCCTACGTGGCTGCCTACTGCCGGCGCACGGGCCGCGCGTCGATCCCGGGCTTCAACGTCTACCTGGCGTTCTCGATGTTCCGCCTGGCGGCCATCGGGCAAGGCGTGTTCAAGCGCAATCTGATGGGCATCGGCAACAGCCCCGCTACCAGCGACAACCTGCACACCCGAAACCTGGCTGCGGCGGCCTGCACCATCCTCGACCGGGCATGATCGACCGCGCATGACGGGCCTGATCTCGTCGCTTTCGACGACGGGGATAACGTGATTGACGCTCGTCATGGCCCGCCCTTAGTCTGAGCGCGCAGGCAATCGGCCTGCGGGGAGACCGCACTTTGGGCCCGTTGATCATTCGACGACTCCTGGTTTCGTTGCCTGCCTTGGTGGGGGTGCTGTTCCTGTGTTTCTGCCTCTTGCAGGTGGTGCCCAGTGACCCGGCCCAGCTGATCGCCGGGGCCGATGCCAAGGCCGACGTGGTGGCGGCCATCCGCCAGGATCTGGGGCTGGACCGGCCGCTGCTGATCCAGTTCTTCGAATACATCGTGCGCGTGGCCCAGGGTGACCTGGGCCGCTCCATCATCTCGAACAAGGCCGTCAGCGAAGAGCTGGCCGACACCATCGGCCCCACCGCCGAGCTGATGGTGGGCGCCATGCTGCTGGCCGTACCGCTGGGCATGTTGCTGGGCACGCTGGCGGCGGTGCACCGCGGCACCTTGCTCGACCGTTTCATCGTGGCGGTGTCGGTGGCCGGTGTGTCGATGCCGGTTTTTTTCGTCGGGCTGATCCTGATCCAGTACGTGGGCTACCTGTGGGATCTGCTGCCCTTCACCGGCCGCACCGGGCCGGTGTGGGCTGGTGGCCTGCCCAGCCTGATCCTGCCCTCGCTCACCCTGGGCAGCGTGCTCATCGGCCCCATCGCGCGGCTGACGCGCACGGCCGTGCTCGAAGTGCTGGGCGCCGACTTCGTGCGCACCGCGCGGGCCAAGGGTCTGCGTGAGTCGGCCGTCATCATCCACCACGCACTGCGCAATGCGCTGATCCCGGTGGTCACCCTGGTAGGGCTGCAGGCGGCCTTCTTGCTGGGCGGCGCGGTGGTCACCGAAACCATGTTTTCCTGGCCTGGCGTGGGCCGGCTGGCAGTGGGGGCCATCGTCACCACCGACTTCCCCACCGCACAGGGCGCCATCATGGTGCTGGCCCTGGCCTTTCTGTTGATCAACCTGATCGTCGATGTGCTCTACGTCGTGCTTGATCCAAGGGTACAAAGATCATGAGTGCCGTCATCGCGCCCGCGGCGCCGGGCGAGCGCCGCTCGGCCCTCATCACCCGGTTGCTGCGCGACAAGGTGGCGCTGGTTGCGGCCGTGTTGTTGGCGGTGATCGTGCTGGCGGCGGTGTTTGCGCCCTGGGTGGCGCCGTACGACCCGTATTTCACCGATCTGTCGCAGTCGATGGTGGGGCCCAATGCCACGCACTGGCTGGGCACCGACAACACCGGGCGCGACATGCTCAGCCGCGTCATCTACGGCGCGCGCAACACCCTGATGATGGGCCTGGCCGGCGTGATGATCGGCGGCGCGCTGGGCACCCTGCTGGGCATCCTGGCGGCCTTCTACAAGCGGGTAGACCCATGGATCATGCGGGTGGTCGACATCATGCTGGCTTTCCCGGCCATCCTCATCGGCCTGGCCGTGGCGGCCATCCTGGGCTCGGGCCTGTCGGCAGTGATCTTTGCGCTGGTGGTGTCCACCGTGCCCGATGTGGCGCGTGTGGCCCGCGGCGCAGCGGTGGGTGTGATGGGCATGGAGTTCATGGAAGCGGGCCGCGCCGTGGGCCTGAGCAACCGGGCGCTGATCTGGCGCTACCTCACGCTCAACTGCATTTCCACGATCGCGGTGTTTCTCACCCTGCGCTTCGGCCAGGTGATCCTGGTGGGCTCGGCCCTGGGCTTTCTGGGCATGGGCGCGCAGCCGCCCGAGGCCGAGCTGGGCATGATGGCCGCGCAGGGGCGCGATTTTCTGTTCATGGCGCCGCACATCGCCACCATCCCCAGCCTGGCGATCTTCGTCATCGTGCTGGCGGCCAACCTGCTGGGTGATGCGGTGCGCGATGCGCTCGACCCGCGCCTGCAGCAATAGGCCCCGGCGGCGCGCCATGCCTTCCCCTTCCCTTCCCCAACCTGCAAGCTCACGCCCCCGGAGAATCCTCATGAAGATCCTGAAGATGGCAACGATGGCGGCCACGGTCGTGGCTGCGGTGCTGGGTATCGGCCCAGCGGTGCAGGCCCAGACGCTGAACATGGCCAAGGCGCTGGATTCACCGCACTACGACAGCCAGCGCACCACCTGGTCGCCCACGTCGGATGTGACCCACATGATCCAGGACACCCTGGTGGCGCTCGATTGGGACGGCAAGACGGCCGTGCCCCTGCTGGCCAAGAGCTGGACCGTGAGTCCCGATGGCAAGCTCTATGTCTTCAAGCTGCGCGACGACGTGCAGTTCTGCAGCGGCAAGAAGTTCACCGCCGCCGATGTGCTGTACAGCTTCAACCGCCAGCGTGACCCGGCCACCCGATCGCCCTATGCCTGGCGCGCCGGCAAGATCAAGGAGCTTCGTGCACCCGACCCCTACACGGTCGAGTACGAGCTGAGCGAGCCTTATTCCGACCTGATGGTGCAGTTGGCCATGTTCAACAACAGCATCCACAACAAGGAGAGCGTGGACGGCCTGGGCAAGGACTACGGCATCAAGGGTGTCGACGGCACCGGCCCCTGGTGCTGGGTGAGCTGGCAGCCGCGCACCGAGCTGCTGCTCAAGCGCCACGATGCCTACAAGTGGGGCCCCACGCCGATGTACAAGAACGCCGGGCCGGTGAAGTTCGAGAAGCTGTCGATCAAGATCATCCCTGAGGATTCGAGCCGCCTGGCGGCCATGATGAGCGGGCGCTTCGACATCACCACGCATTTTCCGACCCAGTTCATCGACCAGGCCAAGAAGTCGCCGGTACTCAATGTCGAAGAAGCGAATCCCAACTTCCAGCTGATGTACTTCGGCTTCAAGGCCAGCCGCCCGATGGTGTCTGACAAGCGTGTGCGAGAGGCCATGAGCATCGCCATCAACCGCGCCGAGCTGGTCAAGTCGGTGATGCTGGGCCAATCGGCGGCGGCCTACACCTACATCGACCCGCTGGCGCTCGACTTTGCGCCCAGCACCAAGGGCATCATCAAGGAAGACGTGGCCCGCGCCAACCGCCTGCTCGACGAAGCCGGCTGGAGCAAGCGCGGCCCCGACGGCATCCGCATGAAGGATGGCGAGCGGCTGGCGCCGGTGGTCTTCATCCCGCAGGTCACCTACTTTCCGCGCATGACCGAAGCCATCCAGGGCTATATGCGCAAGATCGGCGTCGACTGGCGCATCACCGCGCTCGAGTCGAGCATCATGCCGGGCAAGCTGACGGGCCAGGACTTCGACCTGTGGACAGTGACCGTGCCCTACCTGTCGGCCGGCGAGCTGATGATCTTCTACTTCGATTCGGCCCAGATCCCGGTGCCCAACCGCATGAACTGGAAAGACGCGGCCACCGACGCGGCCATCCAGAAGGGCAAGACCGCGCTCAATCCGGCCGACCGGGCCGCCGGCTTCATGGCCGCGCAGGAGATCGTGATGAAAGAGCACCTCTGGATCCCGGTGATGAGCCCGCGGATGTACCAGACCACCACCAAGAAGATCAAGGGCGCCCGCGCGCACATGCTGTTCCAGTACACCTTCTACAAAGGATTGGATGTCTCGCAGTGAGCCAAGGGCCGGCTGATTCACCGCTGCTGGAGGTGCAAAACCTGCGCACCTGGTTCGACACCGAACGCGGCCTTTTCAAGGCCGTGGACGGCATCAGCTTTTCGGTCGGCCGGGCACGCTCGGTGGGGCTGGTGGGCGAATCTGGCTGCGGCAAGAGCGTGACCTCGCTGTCGCTGATGGGCCTGGTGCCTTCGCCGCCCGGGCGGGTGAGCGCCGATGCGCTGGTGTTCGAAGGCCGCGATGTGCTGGCCCTGTCGGCAGACGAGCGGCGCCTGCTGCGCGGCGGCCGCATGGCCATGGTCTTCCAGGAGCCCATGACCTCGCTCAACCCGGTGCACAGCATCGGTCGGCAGATCGTTGAAGCCATCCGCGCCCATGCCGACATGGCGCCCGATGCGGCCAAGGCCCGCGCCATCGAGGTGCTGGAGCTGGTGCGCATCCCCTCGGCCGCCGAGCGCTTCGACGATCTGCCGGCCGATGCTGTGCACCGGGTTGAGCGAGGTCATGGGCTCCT
>JANOAQ010000469.1:0-6012 GCA_031411195.1 Burkholderiaceae bacterium
CGACCAACGTGATGGTCAACTTCATCCTCGCCAAGGCGGGCCTGAAGCCGAGCGACGTGTCCATCATCGGCGTCGGTGCATCGCAAGGCGCGGTGGCCGCCATGCGCTCGGGCCAGATCGACGCCATCAGCAACCTCGACCCGGTGATCACGCTGCTGCAGCGCAGCGGCGACCTGAAGATCGTCTCCGACACCCGCGTGCTCGCCGAAGCCGAGAAGGTGTTCGGCGGGCCGATGCCGGCCGGCTGCTTCTATGCGCCGCAGAGCTTCATCGACAAGAACCCCAACACCACGCAGGCGCTGGCCAACGCGCTGGTGCGCGCGAACAAGTGGATCCAGGCGGCAGGTGCCGGCGACATCATCAAGGCCGTGCCCGAGAGCTACCTGCTCGGCGACCGCGCGGTGTACGTGGACGCTTTCCTGGCCGCCAAGGGCGCGCTGTCGGCCGACGGCCTGTTCCCCGACGCCGGCCCTACCACCGCCTTCAAGGCGCTGGCCAGCATCGACCCCGAGATCGCCAAGGCCACGCTTGATTTGAAGGCCGTCTACACGAACGACTTTGCGAAAGCCGCGAACGCGAAGTACCCCAAAGGCTGAAGCGTGAACGATGCGCTGGCGCTGCAAGGCGTCTCCTGCACCTTCATCAGCAAGGACGATCCGGGCCAGCGCTACACGGCGGTGCGCGACGTGAGCCTGAAGGTGGGCGCCGGCGAATTCGTCAGCGTGGTCGGCCCGACCGGCTGCGGCAAGAGCACCTTGCTGAACGTGGCCGCCGGCTTGCTGGCACCCAGCACCGGCACCGTGCACGTGTTCGGCGAGCCCCTGGAGGGCATCAACCGCCGCGCCGGCTACATGTTCCAGACCGAGAGCCTGATGCCCTGGCGCACCGCGCTGCGCAACGTGATGGCGGGGCTCGAATTCCGCGGCGTGGCCGACGCCGAGGAGCAGGCGCACGAGTGGCTGAAACGCGTCGGCCTCGGCGGCTTCGGCGACCGCTACCCGCACCAGCTCTCGGGCGGCATGCGCAAGCGCACGAGTCTGGCGCAGACCCTGGCGCTCGACCCCGACATCATCCTGATGGACGAACCGTTCTCCGCGCTCGACGTCCAGACCCGCCAGTTGATGGAAAACGAGGTGCTGGACCTGTGGGCTGCCAAGAAGAAGGCGGTGCTCTTCATCACCCACGACCTCGACGAAGCGATTGCGATGAGCGACCGCGTGGTGGTGCTGTCGGCCGGCCCGGCGTCGCACCCCATTGGTGAATTCGCGGTCGATCTGGATCGCCCGCGTGACGTGGCTGAGGTGCGCAACACGCCCCGCTTCATCGAACTGCACCAGGCCATCTGGTCGGTGCTGCGCGACGAGGTGCTCAAGGGCTACCAGCAGCAAGTGAAATGACCCACCCCCGAAGCGCTTTCGGCGCTCCCTCAAGGGGGCGCCGCCAGTGGCCCGGCCAAGCCGGTTCCACGGCGTCTGCTGGCTCACGCGCCCCGGCATTGGACGACTGAGACATGTGGCAGACACTGAAACCCAATCCCCGCAACCTGCGCGTCTGGCAGGTGGGCCTGTTGGTGGCCATCTTTGCGGTGTGGCATGTGCTGACCACGCCCGGCCTGGTGCCGCCGATGGTGTTCGAGAACGACCAGCAGGCGGCCTTCTTCTTCGGTGAGCCGCTCAAGGTGTTCGGCCGCATCGGCCGCTGGTTCTTCATCGATGCCGACATCTACAGCCACCTGGGCGTGACGCTGATCGAGACGGTGCTGGCCTTCGGCATCGGCGCGGCGGCTGGCCTGGGCGGGGGGCTGTGGCTGGCGCTCAGCCCCATGGCCAGTGCGCTGCTCGAGCCCTACATCAAGGCCATGAACTCGATGCCGCGCATCATCCTCGCGCCCATTTTTGCGGTGTGGTTCGGCCTGGGCATCGCCAGCAAGGTGGCGCTGGGTTTCACGCTGGTGTTCTTCATCGTCTTCTTCAACGTTTACCAGGGCGTGAAGGAGGTGAGCCCCGTCATCCTGGCCAATGCCCGCATGCTGGGCGCCAGCAACCGGCAGCTGCTGCGCCATGTCTACCTGCCCAGCGCCACGAGCTGGGTGTTCAGCAGCCTGCACACCAGCGTGGGCCTGGCCTTCGTGGGGGCGGTGGTGGGTGAGTACCTGGGCTCGGCCAGCGGCGTGGGTTACCTCATCCACCAGGCCGAAGGCGTGTTCGACATCAACACCGTGATGGCCGGCATCCTGGTGCTGACCGGCTTTGCCCTGGCCCTGGACGGCGCCGTGGGCCGCATCGAGCGCCACTTGATGAAGTGGCAGCCCAAGGGTGGGGAGACGGAGAAGCTTTGAATCGGCAGGGTTGGCGTTGAGACCAACCCTAAATGTTTGTGCGCGCGCGCCGGGCCGGCCTGCCCTGTTTTGCTCCGTGTCCCCCGGGCCTGCGGCCCTCCTCCTTTACCTGCGCAAAACAGGGCAGACCACTCCGGCGCTCCAACACCACCGCTGCGCCTTAGGATTGAAAACGCCGATCTCCACTGCCGTGTCCGGACCGAGGGCGCCGGGTGACCGGATGACGCAGGTTAAGGAGGAGGGCCGCAGGCCCGGGGGACACGGAGTCAGCCGGTCATTCGGTGGCGTCGGTCGCCAACGTGAGCCATAGTGGTTTTGATTGCGGCCTCAGCCATCAGGCCTCGCCACCCTCTCCAAACCGCACGGCAATCGCATCCAGCAGCGCCATCAGATCGGCCTGCAGCTTGTCGAAGCCCGCATGGCGTTGGCGCGTGGCTTCGTCCATGTAGAGGCGCTTGTTCACTTCCAGCTGCAGGCTGTGGCGCCCGGCTGCCGGGTTGCTGTAGGCGCGCACCAGTTCGACCCCCTTGAACGGGTCGTTCACCTTCACGTCGTAGCCCTTGGCCTGCAACTCGTCGCGCACGAAGGCGGTGAACCCGGGCGCGCAGGTGGTGCCATCGCGGTCGCCCAGCACCATATCGGCGCGTGGTTGGCCGGCGCCGCCTTCGCCCATGGTGCCGCTCACCGCGTTCATCGAATGGCAGTTCAGGTGGTAGACCACGCCATGGCGGGCATGGGCCGCGTCCAGCAGGCCGCGCAGTGCCTGGTGGTAGGGCGCATGGCAGCGCGCGATGCGCTGGCGCAATTCCTGCAACGTGAGCTTGCGGCTGTAGATGGGCCGCCCGTCGTCCAGCGTGCGCCAGACCAGTGCCTTGCCGATGCGCGCCTTGCCGCTGGGCACATGCTCGTCGGGCCAGGGTTCGTCCAGCAGGTCCAGGTCGATGTCCCCTGCATGCCGGTTGGGGTCGAGGTAGGTGCGTGGAAACAGCGCCGCCAGCAGCGGGATGCCGCGCTCGGTGGCCGGGAGGTACAACTCGTCGATGAAACAGTCTTCACCTTCACGCAGTTCGGATTCGGCCAGCGCGGCACCGAAATCCGTCGGCATGCAGAAGCCCGAATGCGGGGAATCGAGCACCAGCGGACATGCCGCCAGGTGGGGGCCATGGATGCGCAAAACGTCGTCGTTCATGCGCGGCAGTATCGCGCGGCGCCAGCGCGGCGCAGCCCCTGGCTCGGGGTCGCACCTTATCGGGGCGACCCGTATAGCCGACCCCGGGCAAGCCGATAGCATGGCAGGCTGCCTGCCACAATTGGCAGCGTTTTTGCATGCAGTCAGCGCAGCACGACGGCTGCCTCCAACTGAACATCACCTTTCCATCGCAGGAGCCTGACCATGATCGAACGCGATTTGCGCAACCTGATCGAAGACGTGCGCGAAGGCAAGCTGCCGCGCCGCAGTTTCATCCAGCAGATGGTGGCTGTGGGCCTGACCGCCCCGATGGCCTCGATGATGTTGATGCACGAAGGCGTGGCCCAGACCCAGGCCAGCCTGCCCTACAAGCCCACCAAGCGCGGCGGTGGTGGCACGCTCAAGCTGCTGTACTGGCAGGCTGCGGTGCACCTGAACCCGCACTATGCCGGTGGCACCAAGGACCAGGACGCCAGCCGCATCTTCTACGAGCCGCTGGCCGGCTGGGACAGCGACGGCAATCTCATCCCGTGCCTGGCCGCCGAGATCCCCACGCGGGCCAATGGCGGACTCTCGGCCGACGGCAAGAGCGTGACCTGGAAGCTGAAGAAGGGCGTCACCTGGCACGACGGCAAACCCTTCACCGCCGATGACGTGCTGTTCACCGCCGCCTACGCCGGTGACCCGGCGGCAGCGATGATCACCGTCGCGACCTACAAGGACATCACCCTGACCAAGGTCGACTCGCACACGGTGCGCGTTGACTACCCCAAGCCCACCCCGTTCTGGGCCGAGGCGCTGGTGGGATCGGCCGGCCTGATCCTGCCCAAGCACGTGTTCGAGTCGTTCATGGGCGCCAAATCGCGCGACAACCCGGCCAACACCAAGCCGGTCGGCACGGGACCGTACAAGATCGTCGATTTCAAACCCGGTGACACGCTGCGCGCCGAGGCCTTCAAGGACTACCACATTCCCAACCAGCCGTTCTTCGATGCGCTGGAGGTCAAGGGTGGCGGTGATGCCACCAGCGCCGCGCGTGCCGTGCTGCAGACGGCCGAATACGACGTGGGCTGGAACCTGGCGGTGGAGGATGAGATCCTCAAGCGCCTGGAAAGTGCCGGCAAGGGCAAGATGGAGTTCAAGGCCGGCAGCGACATCGAGTTCGTTTCGCTCAATGTCACCGATCCCTGGAACGAGGTCGATGGCGAGCGCGCCAGCGCCAAGAGCAAGCACCCCGCCTTCGGCGACAAGGTGGTGCGCGACGCGATGAGCCTGCTGATCGACCGCAAGGGCATCCAGGAAGTCATCTACGGCCGCGGCGCCATTGCCACCAGCAACTTCCTGAACAATCCGCCCCGTTTTCGCAGCGGCAACACCAAGTACGAATTCAACATCGACAAGGCGATCGCACTGCTCGAGGGTGGCGGTTGGAAGAAAGGTGCCGACGGCATCCGCGCCAAGGGCAACGTCAAGCTGAAGTTCGTCTACCAGACGTCGGTGAGCGGCCCGCGCCAGAAGTGCCAGGCCATCATCAAGGACGCCTGCACCAAGGCCGGCATCGACCTGGAGCTCAAGAGCGTGGTGGCCGCGGTCTACTTCGGCAGCGACTTCGCCAACCCGGACACCTACCAAAAGTTCTGGACCGACATTCAAATGTTCACCACCACCATGACGCAGCCGGACCCGCAGCTGTTCATGGAGCAGTTCACCTCCGCCCAGCATTCGCAGAAGGCCAACAAATGGGCCAGCCGCAACTTGGTGCGCTGGAGCAACAAAGAATACGACACCACTTTCGCCGCCGCCCAGGTGGAACTTGACCCGGTGAAGCGGGCCGCGATGTTCATCAAGCTCAACGACATCCTGGTCGCCGACGGTTATGTGATTCCGCTGTTCGCCCGCCCGCGCCCGGTGGGCGTGGTCAACAAGATGGCCATCCAGAGCTCGGCCTGGGACGGCTTGACCTGGGCCATTGGCTACTGGTACCGCGAGGCTTGAGCCCACCCCCGAAGCGCCTTCGGCGTCCTTGCAGGCCGCGCCGGGCCAGTGGCCCGGCTCTTCGGCAGGCCGCTTGCTGCGGCCATTGACCTTCCTGCTACTTTGCACGCCTGCGGGCCCTTGCACTCTTGTTCAACTACATCCTCCGCCGCCTGCTGATCGCCTTGCCCAGCTTGCTGGGCATCAGCATCGTGCTGTTCACGGTGCTGGCGCTGGCGCCGGGCGATCCTTTCGAAGACCTGGCCAACAACCCGTCGGTGCCACCCGAGGTGCGCATGGCCCTGCGCGCGCAATTCGGTCTGGACGATCCGATCTGGCAGCGCTACCTGCTGTGGCTGACCAACATGTTCCAGGGCAACTGGGGCTTCAGTTTCGTCAGCCGCATCAATGTCGATGTGCTGATCCTGCAGCGCATACCGGTCACGCTGGCGGTGATCGGGCTGTCGCAGCTGCTGGCCATCCTGGTGGCGCTGCCGGTAGGCATCCTGGC
>JANOAQ010000470.1:0-2394 GCA_031411195.1 Burkholderiaceae bacterium
CCGGTCGAGATCGCCGCGCGCTACAACGACCAGGGCGCCGATGAACTCACCTTCCTCGACATCACCGCCACCAGCGACAACCGCGACCTGATCCTGCACATCATCGAGGCGGTGGCGTCACAGGTGTTCATCCCGCTGACGGTCGGCGGTGGCGTGCGCACGGTGGCCGACGTGCGCCGGCTGCTCAACGCCGGTGAGCTTGCTCCAGCCGTCGGTGGCGACCTTGCCGTCCTTGGCGTCCAGGCCGACGATGATGTGGCCGCCGAAGGCGGTACACGCATCGCGCAGGAAGCCAGGGCTCTTGACCGCCGCCGTGCCGATGATCACATAGCTGATGCCGTCGTCGAGGTAGCGCTCGATGGTGTCCAGATCGCGGATGCCCCCGCCCAGTTGCACCGCGATGTCGTTGCCCACGGCGCGCAGGATGGCCTTGATGGCCGGCTCGTTGACGGGCTTGCCGGCGAAGGCGCCGTTCAGATCGACCAAATGCAGGCGGCGCGCACCGGCGTCCACCCACCGGCGGGCCATGGCGGCAGGGTCTTCACCGAATGTGGTGGAGACGTTCATGTCGCCCTTTTCAAGGCGCACGCAGTGACCGTCTTTCAGGTCGATGGCAGGAATCAGCAGCATGGCTGGGGCAGCGCAGTGAAGGGGTGAGAGGTGGGTGGCTCAGGGCTTCCACGCCAGGAAGTTGCGGTACAAGGCCAGGCCCTGGTCGGCGCTCTTCTCGGGGTGGAACTGGGTGGCAAAAATATTATCCCGCGCCACCGCGCAGGTAAAGCGTTCGCCGTACTCGGTGGTGCCGGCGGTGTGGCGCGGGTCGGACGGTGCGGTGTAGTAGCTGTGCACGAAGTAGAACCAGCTGCCCTCGGGCACACCCCGCCACACCGGGTGCACCGCGCCGCCATGCGCCGTGGCGAAGACGCGGTTCCAGCCCATCTGCGGCACCTTGTAGCGGCTGCCATCGGGCTGCAGGCGGCCTTGCAGCTGAAAGCGCCGCACCCGGCCAGGGATCAGGCCCAGGCCTGGCGTGTCCTGCTCTTCACTGTGGTCCAGCAGCATCTGCATGCCTACGCACACGCCCATCAGGGGCTTGCGGGCAGCGGCGTCCAGCACGGCCTCTTTCAGGCCCGAGTCGTGCAACTCGCGCATGCAGTCGCGCATGGCGCCCTGGCCGGGCAGCACCACCCGCTCGGCGGCCAGCACGTCTTCGGGCCGCTGGGTGACGAGCACCTCGTAGCCCGAATCGGCGGCCACATGCATCACGGCCTGCGAGACCGAACGCAGATTGCCCATGCCGTAGTCGACGACCGCAACGGTCTTGGCCATGGTCAGCGCCCGCCCGGCCACCCGAAGAGCGCTGAGCCCCCTTGGGGGGTAGCGAATGAAATGGGCATGGGGGCCATGGTCAGAGCGAGCCTTTGGTGGACGGAATCACACCCGCCGAGCGCGGGTCGGGCGTCAACGCCATGCGCACAGCCCGGCCAAAGGCCTTGAAAACCGTCTCGGCCTGGTGGTGGGCATTGCTGCCCTTGAGGTTGTCGATGTGCAACGTGCACAAGGCGTGGTTGACGAAGCCCTGGAAGAACTCGAAGACCAGTTGCGTGTCGAGCGTGCCCACCATGCCCGACGTGAAGGGGATGTGCTGGTGCAGACCGGGCCGGCCAGAGAAATCGACCACCACCCGCGACAGCGCCTCGTCCAGCGGCACATAGCTGTGGCCGTAGCGGGTGATGCCCTTCTTGTCGCCCACGGCGGCGGCCACGGCCTGGCCCAGGGTGATGCCCACGTCTTCGACCGTGTGGTGACCGTCGATGTGCAGGTCACCGTCGCACTGCACGTCCAGGTCGATCAGGCCGTGGCGGGCGATCTGGTCGAGCATGTGGTCGAAGAAGCCGATACCGGTGGCCAGCGTGGCCAGGCCGGTACCGTCGAGGTTGATGCGCACGCGGATCTTCGTCTCGTTGGTATTGCGCTGGACTTCAGCGATTCGCGGTGCGGCAGCGGTGCTCATGCGGTGGTCTCCAGCAAGGCCGCCTCGAAGGCCGCCAGCATCAAGGTGTTTTCTTCCGGGGTGCCCACGGTGATGCGCAGGCAACCCGCCAGCAGCGGGTGCAGGCCGGAGATGTTCTTGACCAGCACCTTGCGGGCCTTCATGCCGGCAAAGACAACGGCCGCATTGGGCACGCGCACCAGCACCATGTTGGCCTCGCTCGGAAACGCGGTGACGCCCGGCATCGCCTGCAGCGCTTCAAAGACTCGGGCCCGCTCGGCCCGGATCAGTGTCGCCTGGCGGGCGTACTCGTCGGTGTGTTCCAGGGCAAACAGCGCAGCCTCGCAATTGAGCACGCTGATGTTGAAGGGCGGCCGCAGCTTGTCGACCTCGGCGATCAC
>JANOAQ010000471.1:0-3708 GCA_031411195.1 Burkholderiaceae bacterium
GATGGCCACCAGCGGGCGCTTGGGATGGGCCAGGGCCTTGGTGATGGCGTCGATCTCGGCCGACAGCAGCGGGCCGGCGCAGGCAATCGGCGCGTACTGCGCGATGCCGTAGGTGGTGCCTTCGGCGCGATGGGCCGTGCCGAAGGCGTCGTTGACGAAGATGTCGCACAGCGCGGCCATCTTGCGGGCCAGGCCCTCGTCGTTGTTCATCTCGCCTTTGTTCAGGCGGCAGTTTTCCAGCATCACCAGCAGGCCCGGGGCGATGGTCACGCCTTCGACCCAGTGGGCAACGACCGGGACGTCACGCCCCAGCAACTCACCCAGGCGCTGGGCCACCGGGGCCAGCGAGTCTTCGGGCTTGAACTCACCTTCCGTCGGGCGGCCCAGGTGGCTGGTCACCATCACCGCGGCGCCGGCTTTGAGCGCCATCTCGATGGCCGGCACGCTGGCACGGATGCGGGTGTCTTCGGTGATGTGCCCGGAATCATCTTGCGGCACATTGAGGTCGGCGCGGATGAAGACGCGCTTGCCCGCCACCTGGCTCTGGGCCACCAGTTGATCGAATCGGAGGATGTTCATGGTCGGGGTCCGAAAGAGTGGTTGAAGCAAGCGTTGAGGAATTTTGGCAACCCGCAAGTTTGGCAGATCACCAGCCCAGGCCGATGCGCAAGATCAGCAGGGTGGTGGTGCCCACCACGATAGTGGCCAGCATGTTGCGCTTCCAGGCAAAGCAGGCCACGGCAGCGGCGGCGCCGAACAGCCGCGCATCCAGCACGGTGTGGATCAGCCGGCCCTGGGTCATCACCAGGTCGGGCGCGATCACCGCCACCAGTGCGCCGATGGGGGCGTAGCGCAGACCTTCACGCAGCCAGGCCGGCATGGGCAGATCGCGACTGGGCAAGATGAAAAAGCCGCGCGTGAGCAGGGTGATCAGCACCAGGCCCACGATGGTGACGATGGTTTCCAGCGTGCCCATCACCGGGCCCCGGCCGCGCGGGTGTGGTCGATCACCGTGCCCACCACCACGGCGGCGGCGATGGCCACCAGCATGTTCAGCTTCAGTGGCAGGGCGTAGGCGGCCACGGCGGCACCGCCGGCCACGATGGCGGGCAACCAGGTGGCGCGGTCGCTCAGCATCTGGCACACCATGGCCAGCAGGGCGACGGTGCCGGCAAAGCCCAGTCCCCATTCAGCCGGCACACGGTGGCCCAGGGCGATGCCCAGCAACGACATCACATGCCAGCTGCCGGCATTGACCAACACCGCGCCGCAGAAATAAGGCATCTGTTCGGGTGCCGGCTTGGGCTCGGGGAAGCGGCGCATGAAGAGCACGTAGTTCAGGTCGGCAGTGAAATACGACATCCAAAGCCGGCGCTTGAACGGCAGGTGGGCCAGGTAGGGCCGCCACTGCGCACTGAAGATGACGAAGCGCAGGTTCAGGCACAAGGCGGTGGCCAGCACCACCCAGATGGGCGCGCCGCTGGCCATCAGCGGTGCGGCCGCCAGTTGGGCGGTACCCGCGAACACGGTGACCGACATCAGCACCGCCAGCCAGGGGTCGAGGCCGCCCTTGACCATGGCCACGCCGGTCACCAGGGCCCAAGCGCCGACGCCGAGGGCCAGGCCCACCATCTCGCGGGCGCCACGCGCAAATTCAGGGTGCCCCACCAGGGCTCGCAGGCGAGGAAGGGCTTGCATGGACGCATTGTCGGCGGGTGGCTCGCCGTGGCGGCCGGCACGCCTGCAACCGGGGCTTGCGCGGGCGCCGGCGCAAGTGTGGTGAGTTCGCTTCGCGACCGATGAACCGATGGCTTCAGCGCTGGGCGGCCAGTGCGCGCAGGTCGTCTTCCCAGCCCTTGAGCTTGTCAGCCGCACGCTGGCGCTGCGCCGCCGTGGTGCCGGCATGCAGGCGTGCCACCTGGGCGCAGTTGGCCTGCACCAGCTTCAGGTTGTAGGCCTGGTAATCGGCGCGGGGCGATTGCAGCAGTTCGGCACCCAGACGTCGCAGCCCGGCCTGCACCGTGGCGGCATCGGCGCGCTCGGCCTGCCACTGGCGCAGGCTGCGCACGATGTCGTCGTTGCGGCGCGCGCGTTCGGCCAGCCAACGCTCGGCGTCGAAGGGCGAAGCCTGCAGGCCCTTGGCCAGCAGCTGGCGCTGGGCGTCATCGAGCGAGCCGTAAAACATCTCGGCGCGGTCGACCGTGCGGGCCAGGCTGCGCTGCTGGCGCTCGGCGGGATCGACAGCCAGGTGCTCGGTGCGCAGGTCGGCCAGGCGCTCGGCCAGCTTGGATTCGAGGTGCTTGATCTGGGCCGGCGACAGGCTGCGCGCCTGCTCTGCCAGGGCCGGCACCGCACGCTCGTAGGTGGTCGCAAAGCGCTGTTGCCAGGCTTCGTAGGTACTGCAGGCCGCCGCAGGCGTGACGGGCTTGGCGGCCAGCGCGCCCAGATCGGCCAGGGCGGCCGCGTAATCGGGCAGTTGGGTGGCACGATGCCAGCTGAACCAATCGGCCAGTGCGGCCTTGATGCGCGGTGTCTGCTCACTGGTGAAGTCGGCGTAGCCGTCCAGCCAGAAGTAGGCAATGGTGGCGCCGTTGTTGTAGCTCAGGCGCACCGCACTGCATCCCACGAACCATGGCATCAGCATCACGATAATCCAGGTTCTCCACCGCATCGACACAGGCACCTTCATGGCTTTGGACATCGTCATCATGGCTGCGGGCAAAGGCACCCGCATGAAATCGCGTCACCCCAAGGTGCTGCACCGCCTGGCTGGCCGGCCCTTGCTGGCCCATGTGCTGGCCACCACCGCAAGGCTGGGGGAGCAACGCTGCTGGGTGATCACCGGCCATGGCGCCGAAGCGGTGGAGTCTGCCATCGCCGGCACCGGCGCGCGCAGCGTGCGCCAGATGCCCCAGCTGGGCACGGGCCATGCCGTGCAGCAGGTGGTGCCGCACTTGCCCGCTGATGGGTCGGACGAGGGCACAACGCTCATCCTCAACGGCGACGTGCCGCTGATCGCCGCGCGCACCGCCCAAGCGCTGGCCGATGCCTGCGGTGGCCAGCGCCTGGCGCTGTTGACCATCGACCTGGTCGACCCCGCCGGCTATGGCCGAATCATCCGCCAAGGCGGCGCCGCTGATGGCGCGGTGCTGGGCATCGTCGAGCACAAGGACGCCAGCGACGCACAGCGCGCCATTCGCGAGGGCTACACCGGCATGATGGCCGCGCCCACGGCTTCGCTCAAGCGCTGGGTGATGGCGCTCAAGAACGACAACGCCCAGGGCGAGTTCTACCTGACCGACATCGTGGCCATGGCCGTGGCCGAGGGCGTGCCGGTGGTGGCCAGCAAGGCGCCCGACGAGACCGAGGTGCTGGGCATCAACAGCCCGCTGCAACTGGCCGAGCTGGAACGCCGCTTCCAACGCCGCCAGGCCGATGCCCTGCTCGAAGCGGGTGTGCGCCTGGCCGACCCGGCACGCTTCGACCTGCGCGGCACCCTGGCCACCGGCCAGGACGTGGACATCGACGTGGGCTGCGTGTTTGAAGGCACCGTCACCCTGGGCGACGACGTGCGCATCGGCGCGCACTGCGTGATCCGCGATGCGCAGATCGGCAATGGTGCCGTCATCCATCCCTTCACCCACATCGAAGGCGCCACGGTGGGGGCGGGCTCGCTGGTGGGGCCGTATGCCCGCCTGCGCCCCGGCG
>JANOAQ010000472.1:0-11931 GCA_031411195.1 Burkholderiaceae bacterium
AGACCAGCGAGCTGGTGCAGGAGATCGCGGCCGCCTCGGGTGAGCAGAACAGCGGGGTCAACCAGATCACCGGCGCCATGAACCACCTGAGCAGCACCACCCAGCAAACGGCATCGGCCAGCGAACAGCTGTCGGCCACCGCCGAAGAGCTGAGCGGACAGGCCAACCGCCTGCAAGACCTGATGGCCTTCTTCCGCCTGGCCAACGATGGCCAGCCCCAGGCCCCACGCGCCGCCGCTCAACAGGTGGCCGCAGCGCCGGCCTCGGGCTTGCGCTTCGGCCAGAGCCATTCGGCGCGCCAGGCACCGGCCCAAGTGCCGACCTTGACCGATGTCGATGAAGGCTCGTTCGGCCGTTTCTGAGCACTGCGCACCCAACCAGGACTTCCCTTGACCACTGCCCACCTGTCCACTGCCCTCGCTGCGCACCGGCGAAGTCACGGCCTCTTCACTGCGGGTGTGCGCGTGTTCAGCCGGCTGAGCCTGGGTGCCAAGGCCGCACTCGCCACCAGCGTGCTGCTGCTGCCCTTGATGGCGCTGCTGCTGTGGCAATCGTGGACCCAGTACAGCCGCGACCTGGCGTCCGAGCAGCAGGCCGTCAAGCGCCATGTGGAGGTGGCACACAAGGTGCTGGTCTGGGCCCATGGGCTTGAGACATCAGGCGCCGTCTCGCGCGACGATGCGCAGCGCCTGGCCAAGTCGGCGGTGGCCCAGCTGCGCTACGGCAACAACGACTACTTTTGGATCAACGACCTGGCCGCAACGATGGTGATGCACCCGGTCAAGCCCGAGCTGAACGGCAAGGACCTGTCGGGCTACAAGGACCCGAACGGCTTTCTCGTCTTCAAGGCCTTTGCCGACGTGGCACGCACCCAGGGCGCCGGCGAGGTGGCCTACCAGTGGCCCAAGCCCGGCTTTGCCGCGCCGCAGGACAAGATCTCCTACGTCAAGGCCTTCGAGCCCTGGGGCTGGGTGATCGGCACCGGCATCTACGTCGACAACGTGCTGGCCGATGCCAAGGCCTTGTGGGCCAAGGAGGCCGCCGTGATCTGCCTGGCATTGCTGCTGGGCCTGTACGGCTTTCGCAGCTTCTTCGTGGCGCTGCGCAGCGGCCTGCAAGACGCCATGGACGCTGCCGATGCCGTGGGTTCGGGCCGGCTGGAACACGTCATACCACCCGGCACGGGCGGCAATGAAGAATCGCGCCTGCTCGATTCGCTGCGCAGCATGCAGCACAGCCTGCGCCAGCGCCAGCACGAGGACGAAGCGCGCCTGGCCGCCACCGATGCCGCTGGCCGCGCCGCCACGCAGGTGGCCCTGGAGATCGGCACCGCCGTGGATGCCGCCACCCAGGGTGATTTCACCCACCGCATCGACATGCACGGCAAGGAAGCCTTCCATGCCGACCTGTGCGGCAAGTTCAATGAGCTGATCGACACGGTCAGCGGCACCATTGCCGAAGTGCGTGCGGCCGCGTCGCAACTGAGCGCGGCATCCGACCAGGTGTCGCAAACCTCGCAATCGCTGGCCCAGTCGGCGTCGGAACAGGCCGCAGGGGTGGAAAAGACCAGCGCCTCGCTCTACGAGATCAGCGCCTCGGTCAAGCAGAACGCCGAAAGCGCCACGGTGACCGACGGCATCGCCACCCAGGCCGCCAGCGAGGCCCTGGAAGGCGGCCGCGCCGTGGGCCAGACCGTGCAGGCGATGAAGAGCATTGCCCAGAAGATCGGCATCGTCGACGACATTGCCTACCAGACCAACCTGCTGGCGCTGAACGCCGCCATCGAGGCGGCACGGGCCGGCGAGCACGGCAAGGGCTTTGCCGTGGTGGCCGCCGAAGTGCGCAAGCTGGCCGAGCGCAGCCAGACCGCCGCGCGTGAGATCGGGCAACTGGCCAGCAACAGCGTGGACCTGGCCGAGAAGGCCGGCCACCTGCTCGAGCGCATGGTGCCCGACATCCACAAGACCAGCGAGTTGGTGCAGGAGATCGCGGCCGCCTCGGGCGAGCAGAACGCTGGCGTCAACCAGATCACCGGCGCGATGAACCACCTCAGCGGCTCCACGCAGCAGACGGCCGCCGCCAGCGAGCAGCTGTCGGCCACCGCCGAAGAGCTGAACGCCCAGGCCAACCGCCTGCAGGACCTGATGGCCTTCTTCCGCCTGGCCAACGACACCGCCCCTGCCGCTCGCCAGGTCGTGCGCAGCCAAAGCAGCAACCCGGGCCAATCAGCGCTGCGTTTCGGGCAGGGGCCCGGGCGGCAACAGACGCCTGCAGCCCACCGGGCAGAAGGCGTCGACGAAGCGTCCTTTGCGCGCTTTTGACAACAGTGCGCACCATGAACCGATTGCTGAGCGGCCACCATGCGCCCACCGGCCACTGTTGACCGATTTGTGCCGCCCACGCGCCGCCGGGCTCAAGTAACGATGGCCTGACGCCGATCTACCCGCAGTAACGCTATTCGCCAGGAGCCTTTGCGCATGAATCCCCAGACCTCTCCCAACAGCCCTCGGCTGCCCGGCACCGTGCCCGATGACTCGGGCTGCTCGCTGCTGCGCATGGCGGTGGGCACCGAGGACATGGCCGTGCCCATCGACGATGTGCGCGAGATTCTTGAAGTGGGCCGCCTCACGGCCCTGCCGCGCACCCCCAAGTTCGTGCGCGGCGTGATGAACCTGCGTGGCGCGGTGGTGCCGGTGATCGACCTGGCCGCCCGCCTGGGCCAACCGGCCATCACGATCGGACGCCGCAGTTGCGTGGTGGTGGTGCAGGCCGGCCTGCCGGCCCATGACGAAACCGATGCGGAAAGCGGTGGCGACGACGAACCAGCGGGCCATGGATCCCTGGTGGTCGGCCTGCTGGTGGACGCGGTCTTCGAAGTGTTCGATACCCCTGCCGGCGCCATGGAGGCGGTGCCGCAACTGGGCACCTCCATCGATGCCAGCTACCTGCGTGGCATGGCCCGCACACGGGGCGAGGTGATCGGCGTGCTGGCACTGGACCGGGTGCTGGCCCAGCAGGAGTTGTCCGGCCTGATCGCCGAGCATCGGGCGCACTGATCATGGCCCACCAGGAACAAGCCACTGCGCCCGCACCCGGTTCACGCACCGCGGATTCGGCGCCGGCATGGATGGCATCTGCATTGATGGCACCGGTACTGATGGCGCTGGCCACGCTGGCAGGCACCGCTGCGGTGGCTGGGTTGGCGGCCTGGTGGTGGGCACCCTTGCCGGTGGTGGGCGCGCTCGGCACGCTTTGGTTCATGG
Source organism: Burkholderiaceae bacterium (assembly GCA_031411195.1). GTDB lineage: Bacteria > Pseudomonadota > Gammaproteobacteria > Burkholderiales > Burkholderiaceae_C > Pseudaquabacterium. The sequence goes on from JANOAQ010000472.1 coordinate 3,264, forward strand.
GCAAGACACTGGCCCAGGCGCGGCGCCAGGGTGCCAGCACTGCGGCCGACAACGAGCAGGCCATGCGCATCCGCACCGCGCTGCATTCGGTGGCCACGCCCATCCGCATCGCCAATGGTGAAGGCTTGATCGTCTACATCAACCCGGCCATGGACGAGGTGGTGCACCGCGACGCGGCGGCGTTTCAGCAAGAGATTCCGGGTTTCGACCCTGACCGCATCGCCGGCAACTCGGTGGGGGTGTTCTACCGCGACCCCGACGCGGCCGTGGCCCGCCTGCGCGGCCTGAAGGCCCGCGCCTGCACGTCGATGGTGCTGGGCGGGCGCAACTACGACGTGGTGACCACGCCCATCTTCCATGCCGACGGCAACCTGCTGGGCACGGTGGGCCAGTGGCAGGACATGACCGAGCAGCGCCTGGCCGAACGTGAGCTGGACGCCACGGTCGACGCCGCCGGCCGAGGCGACTTGACGGCGCGCATGCGCACCCGGGGCCTGAGCGGCAACCACCTGCAGGTGGCCACCAAGCTCAATGGCCTGATCGAGGCCTTTGCCGGCACCTTGCGGCAAGTGGACGGCGCCACCCAGAGCCTGCTGAGCACGGCGGCCCAGGTGTCGCAGACGGCCGCCACGCTGTCCAACGGCGCATCGCAGCAGGCAGCCAGCGTGGAGGAGACCACTGCGTCGCTGCACGAGATCAGCACCTCGGTGCGGCAGAACGCCGAGAGCGCCACCGTGACCGACGGCATCGCCACCCAGGCCGCCACCGAAGCACTGGACGGCGGCCAGGCCGTGAGCCAGACCGTCGAGGCGATGAAGAGCATCGCCCAGAAGATCGGCATCGTCGACGACATTGCCTACCAGACCAACCTGCTGGCGCTGAACGCCGCGATCGAGGCCGCCAGGGCGGGCGAACACGGCAAGGGCTTTGCCGTGGTGGCCGCCGAGGTGCGCAAGCTGGCCGAGCGCAGCCAGACCGCCGCCCGCGAGATCGGCCAGCTGGCCGGCAACAGCGTGCAACTGGCCGAGCGCGCCGGTCACCTGCTGCAACGCATGTTGCCCAGCATCCACAAGACCAGCGAGCTGGTGCAGGAGATCGCCGCCGCTTCGGGTGAACAGAACGGCAGCGTCAAGCAGATCACCGGCGCCATGAACCACTTGAGCAGCACCACCCAGCAGACAGCGGCTGCCAGCGAGCAACTCAGCGCCAGCGCGGCCGACCTGACCAACCGGGCCGATGAACTGCAGGCGCTGATGCGCCAGTTCCGCCTGGGCAGCGCACCCCAGGCCCAGCGCGGCACGCGCCCGATCCACGCCTGAGCGTGGCCCCGCTACAAAAATCACAAGCCCGCATGAAACCACTGTCCAACAAGGCCTTCGAGGCTGTGACGAAGCTCTTTCACAGCGTCTCGGGCATCAAGCTCAGCGAGGCCAAGCATGCGCTGGTCACCGGCCGCCTGCAGCGCCTGGCCACCGAGGCGGGTGAAGCGGATCTGGAGCAGTACGTCGACAAATTGCTTCGCGGTGGCGCCCCGGCGCAGGAGATGACGCGGCTGATCGACCGGCTCACCACCAACGAGACCTATTTCTTCCGCGAGCCACAGCACTACAACGACCTGGCCGAGCGCCTGGCCGGCCTGGCCCCCGGGCAGGACTTCAAGGTGTGGAGCGCCGCCAGTTCCTCCGGCGAAGAGGCCTACAGCGCGGCCATGCTGATGAGCGACCAGTTGCCCAACCACCCCTGGCAGATCGTGGGCACCGACCTGAGCACGGCGATGGTGGAGTCGGCCCGGCGCGGGCTCTACCCCATGGACCGTGCGCGCATGGTGCCACCGGGCTACCTCAAGCGCTTCTGCCTCAAGGGCCAGGGCGATCAGACGGGGCAGTTGCTCGTCTCGCGCGAGTTGCGCGCCAAGGTGAACTTCGAGCAGGCCAACCTGATGCAGACCCTGCCTGAATCACTGCCGATGTTCGATGTGATCTTCCTGCGCAATGTGCTGATCTATTTCGACAACCCGGCCAAGACCGAGATCGTGCGGCGGGTGCTGGGCAAGCTCAAGCCCGACGGCGTGCTCTACACCGGCCACGCAGAGTCCCTGAGCAATCTGGGCCTGCCGGTGCGCACGGTCTGCACAGCGGTGCATGGCCACGCGTAAGCCCCCGGGCTTGCGGGGCGGCTGGGAGCCCACCCAGGCGGCGGATGCAGCGGTGCAGACACGGCCGGCGCAGCCCTGGGCCGACACGCGGCCGCACGCCGACTTTCAGCCCACCCGGCCGCACAACGACTTTCAGCCCACGCGGCCTCACACCGACTTTCAGCCCACGCGGCCGATGGCGCCAGCCCGGCCGGGCCAGCCCGACCCCTGGGGCTCTACCCAACCCGCACCGCTTGCTGCACCGGCGCGGCCACTGGCGGCGCGGCCAGCGGCCTCGCCCGCCGCCGCACCGGCCCCCCTACCGGCACCGGCCGCACCAGCCGTGCTGCGCCGCACGCTGCCACCGCCCGTCGTCAACCCACCACCGCAAACCCAGGGCCACTGGCAACTGGCCGGTGAATCCGGCCAGAACCTGGTGCTGATGCCCGGCCAGATGCACCTCGGCCCGCAGGTGGCCAGCCTGCGCACGCTGCTGGGCTCGTGCGTGGCCATCACCTTGTGGCACCCGACCCGGCGCATCGGCGGCATGTGCCACTTCCTGCTGCCCCAGCGCAACCGCCGCCATGGCGAACCGGCCGACGGGCGCTATGGCGACGAGGCCGTCGAGGCGATGGTCAAGACGCTCACCCAACTGAAGACACGGCCCGAAGAGTACGTGGCGCACCTGTATGGCGGTGCCGACACGATGTCGGGCGTGAGCGCAGCCAAGTTCAACATCGGTGAACGCAACATCGAACGGGGCTGGGCGCTGATCGACCAGTACGGCTTCCAGCTGGACGGCGTGGACGTGGGCGAAGACGTGCCGCGCATGGTCGAGTTGTCGCTGGCCGACGGCCTCGTCAAGATGCGCCGCGGCACGGGCCAGGCCCCCGACCATCTGCGCGGTTGACACCGTCCCCCAATCAACATGACTGCCAGGTGATCCGCATGCCACCCGCCGCCCCAACGCCCCCTGATCAACGCCCCATCACCGCCATCGTGGTCGACGACTCGGCCATCGTACGCAAGCACCTGGCCGATCTGTTGACCGCCGGCGGCATCGAGGTGATCGCCACCGCCAGCGACCCGCTGTTCGCCTGGCCCAAGATGGCCGCGCGCTGGCCCGACGTGGTGGTGCTCGACGTCGAGATGCCGCGCATGGACGGCATCAGCTTCCTGCGCCAGATCATGGCCGAGCGGCCCACGCCCGTGGTGATGTGCTCGACACTGACCGAAAAAGGCGCTGCCACCACCCTGCAGGCCCTGGCCGAAGGCGCGGTGGGTTTTGTCACCAAGCCCAGGCTGGGGCTGCGCGACTTCCTCAGTGATTCGGCCAACGGCCTGGTGGCGGCCGTGCGCACGGCCGCGGCATCCCGTGCCCGCGCCATGCGCCCGCACGCGGGCCTGGCGGCCACTCCACCGGGCGGACCGGCCCTGCGGCCCAAGCCGGCCCTGCCCTCCACAACCACCTCAGCCACCACAGCGGCCATGGCCGTGACGACCGATCGCCTGATCGCCATCGGTGCCTCCACCGGCGGTGTGCAGGCCATCGAGGCGGTACTCACCGCGCTGCCGCGCACGGCGCCGGGCATCGTCATCGTGCAGCACATGCCCGAGCGCTTCACCGGCGCATTGGCCCAGCGCCTGAACGAGCTGTGCGCCATGGACGTGAAAGAAGCCGCCGACGGCGACCGCGTGATCGATGGCCGCGTGCTCATCGCACCCGGTGGGCGCCACATGCAACTGGTGCGCAGCGGTGCCCAGTACCAGGTCAGCGTGCGCGATGGCCCGCTGGTGAACCGCCACAAGCCATCGGTGGACGTGTTGTTCAAGTCGGTGGCCCAGTGTGCCGGCGCCAACGCCCTGGGCGTGCTCCTGACCGGCATGGGCGATGACGGTGCCCGAGGCCTGCGCGAGATGCGCGAGGCCGGCGCCCGCACCGCCGCACAGGACGAGGCCAGTTGCGTGGTCTTCGGCATGTCGCGCGAAGCCATCCGCCTGGGTGCGGCCGACACGGTGCTGCCACTGTCACAGGTCAGCGCCTGGCTGATGCACCAAACGCGGCAAGCGCTTGCGCACCCCGGCTGAGATGCTGAGCCTGCCCGCCACCACGACGCCAGCCACCGCAACAGGTGGTGATTTGCCCCCCACTTTGGCCCAACGCCGGCCCGCGCTGTGGGCAGCATCGCAACTCACGCGCTCTGCGAGCGCCCGTAGCGCCGTTGCCGGAACACCATGACCACTGCCGCCGCCCCATCCCCCGATAGCCCGTCTGCCCGGCGCTGGTTGCGCACCTTTCTGGCGCCTGGCACGAGCCTGATGTTTGCGCTGCCCATGTGGGCCAAGCTGGTCCTGCTGGTGCTGGCCATGTTGCTGCCCATGGCGGGCCTGTTGACCTTGACGCTGCAATCGCAAATCGAGGCCCGCGATTCAAGCCGCGCCGAGCTCGATGGCGTGCGGGTGCTCGACCGCTTGTTGCCGCTGGCGCTGGAAGTGCAAAGGCACCGCGGCCTGACCAGCCGCATCCTGGCCGGCGCCTCGGGCGCTGAAACCCAGCGCAACGACTCCCGCACCGCCCTGAAGGGGGATGTGCAGGCCATGGACAAGCTGCTGGCCAGCCCGATGGCGTATCGCCTGCAGGATGTGTGGGCCCCGGTGCGCACGGCGGTGCTGGCCCTGGCCGAGGGCCGGCATGCCGCCGATGCGCCGGCCAGCTTTGCGCAGCACTCCGCCGTGGTGGAGCAGTTGCGTGAGATGTCCCTCATCAACGGCGACCGGTCCACCCTGGTGCTCGACCCCGAGCCGCGCTCGTACTACCTGATGGACATCCTGGTGAACGCCCTGCTGCCGACGATCGAATCGACGGCATTGGCCCGGGGACAGGGCGCCAGCCTGCTGGTGCGCGGCAATGCCACGCCAGCCGAGCGCGCGGCGGTGCTGGGGCACGCCGGCCAGATGAGCCGCAGCCAGCTCGACCTGGGCAGCAAGGTCGCCGCCTACGACCGCGCCGGTGGCCGCCCGCTGACCGCATGGCTCGCGGCCCGCGACGGGCTGGGCCGCATGGCCCAGCAGGCGGCCAGCACCTTCTCGGCTGACCGCATCTCGGGCAATGCCGACGACTACTTCGACCTGGCCAGCCGGTCCATCGACCAGTTGACCAGCCTGAACAACGAGGCCTCGGTCAACCTGCATGAAGAGATCAGCGCCCGTGTCAAGCGGCAAGAGCGGCAGATGGCGCTGTATGCCGGCCTGTTCGGCCTGGGCATGCTGGCGCTGATGTACCTGCTGACCTCGTTCTATGCCACGTTCCAGGCGTCGGTTCGCGCGCTCAGGCGCGGCACCGACGCCATGGCCAAAGGCGACCTGTCCCACCGCACCTTGGTACGCGGCCGCGATGAACTGGCCACCATCGGCCGCAATGTGGACGCCACCTGCGGCCAGATTTCCGGCATGGTGGCCGAAATCCGCACCAGCGCCACCCTGGTCAACCTGGCGGGTGTCCAGGTGGCCGATGGCAGCCAGCGCCTGAGCGAGCGCACCGACGAGCAGGCCAGCAGCCTGCGCAGTTCGGTCGACGCCATCGGCCAGCTGGGCATGGCCGTGGAGCAGAACGCCGAAGCCGCCCGCGCCCTGGACAGCCTGACCGAAGGCCTGTTCAACCAGGCCGAGCAAGGCCACAACGCGATGGCCGAAACCGTGATCGCCATGGCTCAGATGCAGGAAGCCTCGCAGCGCGTTGCCGAGGTGGTTGCGGTGATCGACGACGTGGCCTTCCAGACCGGCATGCTGTCCTTGAACGCCGCTGTGGAAGCCGCCCGGGCCGGTGATGCCGGCAAAGGCTTTGCGGTGGTGGCCAGTGAAGTGCGCCACCTGGCCCGGCGCTGCGCTGAATCGGCCGAAGAGATCCGCCTGCTCATCGGCAACGCCTCGAACCAGGTGGACACCTCGGTATCCAAGCTGCAGCACGTGGCCACCTCGCTGGACATCATCGTCAACGGTGTGCGCGAGGTCTCAGGCCGCCTGCGTTCGATTTCCACCGCCAGCACCCAGCAAAGTGCCGGTCTGGGCGAAGTGACCGAAAGCGTGGGCAACCTCGACAAGATCACGCGTGAGAACGCGGCTTTGGTGGAGATGTCGGCCTCGGCCTCCAACACCCTGGTCGACCGGGCCCAGGCGCTGCGCGAAGCGGTGGTGTCCATGCGCTTGCGCCAGGCTTCAGCCGATGAGGCCCAAGACCTTGCCGTGCGCGCACTGGCCCACATCGAGCAATCGGGCCGCGAAACCGCCATCGCCGACTTTCACGACGCGCAGGGCGACTACATCGACCGAGACCTCTACGTCTTCATCTTCGATCGCAACGGCACCGTTTCGGCCTTCGGCTCCAAACCGGCGCTGGTGGGCGGGCCGGCCAGCGGCGTGCCGGGCCTGGAAGCCAACAGCTTCCTGGCGCAGGCCTGGGCAGCCGCCGATACCGGTGGTGGCTGGATCCAGTACGACGTGGTCAGCCCCGGCACCAAGGCAGTGACGCCCAAGGAGTCGTACATCCTGCCCCTGGGTACCGGTGAGTTCATCGGCTGCGGCGCCTACCGCCGCGAGGGCAGCGCCACCCTGCGTGAGCGCAAGCCCGAGGCCGTGGCCTGGCAGGCGGGCTGATCAATCGCGGTCGGCCGCTGCCATGGGCGGCAGTGCAGCACCGCCTTCCACGGCAATGGCCTGCTGCGGCGCCGGTGCGAGCCCGGTCTTGCGCTCGCGCACCAGGTAGCTGTAGATCACCGGCACCACCACCAAGGTGAGCAAGGTGCTGGTGATCACGCCGCCGATGATGGCCCGGCCCATGGGCGCCTGGATCTCGCCGCCGTCGTTCAGCGCCATGGCCATCGGCAGCATGCCGAACACCATGGCGGCGGTGGTCATCATGATGGGCCGCATGCGGATCAGCCCGGCCTGCAGCAGGGCATCGGCCACCGTGGCGCCGGCCTTGCGGGCGTGGTTGGCAAAGTCGACCAGCAAGATGGCGTTCTTGGTCACCAGCCCCATCAGCATCACCAGGCCGATCATGCTGAAGACATTGAGCGTGCTGCGCCAGAACAGCAGCGCCAGCATGACCCCGATCAGCGCCAGCGGCAGGCTGGCCATGATGGCGATCGGCTGCAAGAAGCTGCCGAACTGGCTGGCCAGCACGATGTAGATGAAGATCACCGCCAGGGCCATGGCACCGAGCAGGCCACTGAAGGCCTCGGCCTGCTGCTGCATCTGGCCACCCACGTCGAAGCTGTAGCCCGGTGGCAGGGTGGTTGCCTTGATCAGCTTCTGCACATCTTCGCCCACATCGCCCGCGCTGCGGTCCTTGACGCCTGCAAACACCGCCTCGCGGCGCTGCAGGTTCTGGCGGCGGATGACCTCGGGGTTGAAGACCTGATGGATGTCGGCCACCGCGTCCAGCGGGATGGGCGTGCCGTCCTTGGCAAAGGCCACCGGCAACTGGCGCAGTTGGGCAATGCGCTCACGCTGGGTTTCGTTCAGGCGCAGCACCACTTCCACCTGGTTGCCATCGGGCGTGGTCCAGTAAGTGGCCGTCTCGCCATTGACATAGGCCCGCAGGCTGCTGGCCAATTGCGGTGCGGTCAGGCCCAGCTCGCGCACGGCACCGGGCTTCAGGCGCACGGCATAGGCCGGCAGGCCGGGCTTGACCGATGACTCGACATCCACCGCGCCCGGAATCTTGCGCACCTTGGCGGCAAACTCGTCGGCCACCTTGGCCAGGCCCTCCGGGTCGTTGCCCAGGATGGCCACGTAGATCGGCCGGTTGAAGCCCACCGAGGCTTCGTTGCCCGGCACCTTGGCCACCTGCTCGCGCATGGCGTCTTCCACCTGCTTCTGGCTGCGGTTGCGGTCCTTGCGGTCCTTGAGCGTGATGTTCAGCCAGGCCTGGTTGCGCTGGCCGGCGCCGCCCACCCAGGTGGACACGGTCTGCACCTCGGGCAGCTTGAGCACGATCTCCTCGATCTGGCGCACCTTGGCATCGCTGCGCTCCAGGCTGGAACCCACCGGCAGGCGCACCTGCAGCTGGGTGAAGCCCTGGTCGGTCTCGGGCACGAACTCGCTGCCCACCAACGGCGCCAGGCCCAGGGCCGCCACGAAGCTGAGCACGCCCACGCCCATCACTACACCGCGCGGGGTGATGGTGGCCGAGCGCCAGCCGCGTTGCCCTTGCCGCAGGCGTTGGCCGTCGGCACCGAAACCACGGCCATAGGCCGGCAGCCAGACGCGCCAGCGCAGTGGCGAGAAAATCCAATGGATCAGCCGCTCGTACACCTGGTGCATGCGGTCGAGCAGGCGGTCGGTGGCGCGCAGCGCGTGGCCGATCACCGGTACCCGCTGCAGGTAGGCCGACGGCGGGTCTTTCCAGATGCTGGACAACATCGGGTCGAGCGTGAAGCTGACGAACAGGCTGACCATCACCGCCACCACCACGACGATGCCGAAGGGGTGGAAGAACTTGCCGATGATGCCGCCCATGAAGGCCACCGGCAC
>JANOAQ010000473.1:0-2113 GCA_031411195.1 Burkholderiaceae bacterium
CCGGCGACATCATCGGCATCCCCAACCACGGCGTGCTGCAACTGGGCGATACGCTGACCGAAGGCGAGAGCCTGCAGTTCACCGGCTTGCCCTTTTTCGCGCCCGAGATGTTCCGCATGGTCGAGGTGGCCGACCCGCTCAAGACCAAGCAGCTCAAGGCCGGCCTGCAGCAGCTGGGCGAAGAAGGCGCCATCCAGGTCTTCAAGCCCATGGCCGGCAGCGTGCTGATGCTGGGTGCCGTGGGCCAGTTGCAGTTTGAAGTGGTGGCCCACCGGCTGGAGCATGAATACGGCTGCAAGGCCCGCATCAGCCCCTGCCGCTTTTCCATCGCGCGCTGGGTGACGTGCGACGACGCCGATGGCGGCGAAAAGGAGCTGGCCCGCTTCATCGACGGCAACAGCCACCGCATGGCCTACGACGCGGTGGACGCGCCCACCCTGCTGGTGGAATACGCGCCCGAGCTGCGCGCCATCGAAAGCAACTGGCCCAAGATCAAGTTCCACGCCCTGCGTGAGCACGCGGGGCTGGTGTTCCAGAAGCGGTTGGAGGGCTGACAAGGGCCACGGCGTGCGGGCAAGCGCACAGCCGGATTCACATGCGTTGCAGCAGAGCCTGCAGGGCCACTTGCAGCGCCGGAGCATCGGCCGACACGATGCTCCACAACGCCGACATCTCCGTGTCCTGATTGGCGCCGCGCCATCGATTTCGCGTCATGCCCTGCGGTGTAGGCAAGCACGGAATTGCAGAACTCGAGCATGTCCTCGAGGTACATCCGGTGGTCGCGCTCAGATGGCGATGGCGTCTCGTTCGACATAGGGGCGCAGGCGTTGCCGTAGGGCTGTTTCCGTCACCAGATCCACCGGCCGGCCCAGCAAGTCTTCCAGGTAGAACTGCGTGCCGAAGTACTGGCTGCTGTCGGGCGGTTGGCTGAAGGCGACAAGGATGTCGATGTCGCTGTCTTCGCGCGCCGTGCCGCGCGCCATGCTGCCGAAAAGGCGCAAGCCCCGCACACCAAAGCGTTCAGTCAGCACCGGCAGGTGTTCGCGCAGCAGGGCCAGGACGGTTTCGCGGTTCACGGGCGAATCATGCCGCAAGGCTGCGCCGCCGTCTGCACGCCGGCTTTGCGTCGCCCTGCCGCCTGTCGGCGCTATGCTGCGCGGCACCCTTCAGGAGCCGCGCCGTGGCCATCAACAACTTCACCCCCACCGGCCTGCGCGAGGCCCTGCTGGCCCCGCTGCTGCGCACCACGCTGCAACTGGCGCTGAAGCCGGCGTTTTCACCGCGCTGGTCCATCCCCGCGCAGCGGCGCTGGTTGACCGGCGTATCGCGCCTCACGCTGCCGCCGCGCGGCGTGGTGATCGAAGCCACCACCGTCGGTGGCGTGCCCGGTGAATGGGTGCGCCCGCGTGACGGCACCCCGCGCCGCGGCACCGTGCTTTACCTGCACGGCGGCGCCTACTGCGTGGGCAGCCCGGCCACCCACCGGCCCATCACCGGCGCGTTGGCGCGGGCCACGGGCATGGCCGTGCTGGTGCTCGACTACCGCCTGCGCCTGAGCACCCGCATCCCGCCGCCCTGCACGATGCCCTGGCCGCCTGCCGGGCGCTGCGGGCTGCTGGCGCCAGTTCTGGCCCGCTGGTGTTGGCGGGTGATTCGGCCGGCGCCGGTCTGGCCCTGGCCACCAGCCTGGCCCTGCGCGCCGCGGGCGAGGCGCTGCCCGCGGCGCTTTACCTGATCGCACCCTGGGTCGATCTGACGCTGCAGCATCTGCCTGCGCCCAGGCCCGGCGAGGCCATGCTCAGCGCGGCCTGGGCCGGCGATTGCGCAGCGCGCTACCTGGCCGGTGGCGATGCGGCGCAGCCGCTGGTGTCGCCGCTGCATGCTGATCTGCGCGGCCTGCCGCCGGTCTTCATGCAACTGGGCACCGATGACCTGCTGCATGCCGAAGGCCAACGCCTGCACACCGCCCTGCAGCAGGCCGGCGTGGCGGTGCAGTGCGAGGTGGTTGCCGCTCACCTTGTTCTTCCAGGAACCGGGTTTCGATGCCGAGCGATGTCAGGAAGTTGGCATTACCCAGAACAACGGTCTTGCCGTCGACCTTGCCGGTGGCGCC
>JANOAQ010000474.1:0-6082 GCA_031411195.1 Burkholderiaceae bacterium
GCATGCGCAGTGGCTGAGCATGATGCTGCCGCGCCTGCAGTTGCTGCGCGAGTTCTTGCGTGAGGACGGCAGCATCTGGGTGACCATCGACGACAACGAGGGGCATTACCTCAAGGTGTTGATGGACGAGGTGTTTGGGCGACGGAATTTCATTGGCGAACTCATCTGGCAGAAGCGGACGTCCCGCGAAAACCGGGCCCCAATAAGCTCGTCGCACGATGCGATCTACCTCTATGCACGGGGCGGCCCGGCAACTTGGAAGCAGCACCGAAACCTGCTCCCAGCAAATGATGCTGGCCTGTCAAATCCGGACGGTGACTTGCGCGGGCCATGGAAGTCGATACCGTTCACTGCGCAGGGTTTTCGAGAAAACCAGATGTACAGCATTCAACCCCCAAGCGGGCCGGCCTTAATTCCGCCGAAGGGACGATGTTGGGGCGCCACTGAACCGGAGTTCATTCGCCTGCGCGATGTTGAGCGCCGGGTTTACTTTCCAAAAGGCGGTACCGGCCGCCCGCGAATCAAACAGTTTCCGGAGAATCAGAGCGGATTGGTGCCTATGACACTTTGGGGCGCAAGTGATGTTGGTGACAACGAAGACGCCAAGAAAGAAAGCTTGGCGCTGTTTACCGATCGAGAAGCATTCGGCACCCCCAAACCGGAACGCCTGCTGCAACGCATCCTGCACATCGCCACCAACCCCAACGACCTCGTGCTCGACAGCTTCCTGGGCAGCGGCACCACCGCCGCCGTGGCGCACAAGATGGGCCGGCGCTGGATCGGCATCGAAGCGGGTGAACACGCCGTCACCCACTGCCTGCCGCGACTGCTGAAGGTGGTTCAAGGCGAACAAGGCGGCATCAGCAGCGCGGTCAATTGGCAAGGCGGCGGGGGCTTCCAGTTTTTGCAGCTGGGCGCGCCGCTGTTTGACGCCCAGGGCGACATCCACCCCGAGGTGCGCTTTGCCGACCTGGCCCGCTTCATCTGGCTGCGCGAGACTGGCACCGCGCTGGCCACGCTGCACGCCAGCACACCCCTGCTGGGTGTGCACGAGGGCACGGCCTTGTACCTGCTGTTCAACGGCATCCTGGGTGACCGCCGGCCCGCCAGCGGCAATGTGCTGACCACGCCGTTGCTCGACAGCCTGCGCCAATCCGCCGGCTGGCGCGCCGGCCCCAAGGTGGTGTACGGCGAAGCCTGCCGGCTGGGCGAAGCGCGGATGGCGCAAGAGGGCATCACCTTCAAGCAACTGCCGCATGCAGTGCCGCGCTAAGCTTGCGGCAAAGCCATTGTTGCCACGGAGAAAGCCATGCACCGCACCATTGACGATTTCATTGCCCAGGCCCGCCAGTTGCCAGCCGACGAACTGGAGCTGCTGGTGCTGCGCTTGAACCATGAAGTCGCCTTGCCCCTGGATCCAGGCGTCGAGCAAGCCTGGGCCGCAGAAATCGCGCGCCGGATCGCTGCGATAGACCAAGGCAAGACCCAACTCCATGACTGGAAAGATGTGCGCAAGGATTTGGGCCTGACGTGACCCGCACGGTTTTCAGCGCCGACGCGCGTGCCGATCTGCGAGAAGCGCACGCCCACTACGCGGCCATCGATGCCCGCCTGGCGCTGCGGTTTGCGCAGGCCGTAGACCAAGCGGTGGATCGCATGGCGGCCACGCCTGCGCGGTGGCCCGAAGTAGCCGTTGGCGTGCGCCGTTGTTTGTTGGAGGGCTTCCCCTACGCGCTGGTCTACCGCCCCCAGGGCACGGTGCTGCAGGTGATCGCCGTTCGGCATCACAGGCGCCAGCCCCGCGTCTGGTCTGGTGGGCACTGAGCCATGCCTGCCTTCGCCCTCAAGCGCTACCAGCAGCAAGCCCTGCAGGCGCTGGAAAACTATCTGCGCAGCGCCAGTCTGCATGGCGCGCGCAGTGCCTTCGAGCAAATCACCGGCTACGGCTACAACACCGAACCCTTTGGCGACACACCCTGCGTGTGCCTGCGCATCCCGACGGGCGGTGGCAAAACCTTGCTGGGTGCACATGCCATCGGCCGGCTGCAGCGCGAGTGGCCCGCACGCACGCCCCAGCCGCTGGCGCTGTGGCTGGTGCCCAGCGACACCATTCGCACGCAAACGCTGGCAGCGCTGTCAACGCCGGGCCACCCTTTCCACACCGCCCTGGCCGAAGCTTGCGGCGAAGGCGTGCGGGTGTGCGATCTGGACGCGGTGGCTACGCTGTCGCCACAAGACTTCGACGCCCACGCCGTGGTGGTGGTGGCCACCATGCAGAGCTTTCGCGTGGAAGACACCGACCAGCGCAATGTGTATGCCTTCAGCGAAGCCTTCGAGCCGCTCTTTCGGGGCTTGCCTGCCCATGCGCTGGCAGCACTGCGCGATCTGCCCGATGCCTTGGTCACTGCGGCCGATGTGGCCGAAGGCACGAAGGCTGGCCGCCAGATGCTGGCGCGCTTTGTGGGCCAGCCCCGTTGGAGCCTGGCCAACTGGCTGGCGCTGCGCCAGCCGTATGTCATCGTGGACGAGGCGCACAACACCAAGACCGAGCGCAGCTTCGAGGCGCTCAAGCGGCTGAATCCGTCGCTCATCCTGGAGCTGACAGCCACACCGGTGCCCAAGCGCACCAATGTGCTTTTCCACGTCTCGGCCCAGCAGCTGCAGGCTGAAGACATGATCAAGATGCCCATCGCCTTGATCGAGCACACCCGGGGGGGGCAGGCTGCCGTGTTCGACGCGGTGCAGAACCAACGCCTGCTCGAAGCCGAAGCCCAGCAGGAAGAAGCCGATACCGGCGCCTACATCCGCCCCATCGTGCTGCTGCAGGCGCAGAACAGCACCGACCCGGTGAACGTGGACGTGCTGCGCGCCCACCTGGTGGAAGACCTGCACATTCCCGCCGCCCAGGTGAAGGTGGCCACCGGCACCCAGCGTGAACTGGACGGCCTGAACCTGGCCGACCGCGCCTGCCCGGTGCGCTACATCATCACCGTGCAGGCCCTGCGCGAGGGCTGGGATTGCCCGTTTGCCTATGTGCTGTGCTCGGTGCAGAACGTGCGCTCGGCCACCGCCATCGAGCAATTGCTGGGCCGCGTATTGCGCATGCCCTATGCCCAGCGGCGCAACCGGCCAGCACTGAACAAGGCCTACGCGCATGTGACCGAGGCCGACACTGGCATGGCGGCCAATGCCCTGGCCGACCGGCTGATCGACGGCATGGGCTTTGACCCGCTGGACATGGCGTCGATGATCGCGCCGCAATTGCCGCTGGCGTTTGCCGACGCCATCCTGCGCGATGACGGGCCGCTGTTTGCGGCGCGTGTGGCGCCCACGCCTGCTGTCGTGGCCCTGCCGGCACTGGGCGTCGATTTGCCGGTCGACAAGCCGCTGCCCGATGCGGTGGCCCTGGCGCTGCAGGGCGGCGCAGCCACGGTCAGCAGCGACGGCCAACGCCAGCGGGTGTTGCTGCGCGGCGCCATCGGCGAAACGCTGGCGGCCGAGCTGGTGGCCGCGCAGCCGCGCAAGCTGCGTGATCAAGTGGCCCAGCAAGTGGAGCGCCACAACGCCCTGGTGGCCGGTGCTTTGGCGCCGGCCATGCGGGGTGAAGCCTTTGCGCCGGTTCCACGGCTGTGCTTTCGGACCCAAGCGGATGGCCAGCATGCCCTGGCCCTGCTGGAACGGGCCGTGGTGCTGGAAACCGTGGAGCTGAACCTGCTGGCCCAACCGGTGCAGCTGGTGGGCTTTGCCATGGTGGAGCAAGGCACGCACTGGGATTTGTACCTGGACGACAAGCACCTGCGCGTGGGCCGGGGCGACGCGGGCCAGTTGCCCCTGGATGCAGTGAGTACCACCATCACAGCGCAAGACTTGGCGCGCTGGCTGGCCGACGAGTTGCAGCACCCGGCACGCAATGTGGCCAGCGACCTGCTGCCTGCGCACCTGCGGGCGTTCACGTTGGCGTGCGTGAACCACCTCATCCATGAACAGCATGTGCCCTTGCAGCAGTTGGCACGGCACCAGTACCCCTTGATGCAGCGGCTGGCACTGCGCATCAGCGAATTGCGTGATCAGGCTGCCAAGGTGGCATTCACGCAGTTGGTGCTGGACGGGGGCTGGGAATTGCAGACCGGCCAGGCGGGGCCGGCGTTCGATTTCAGATTCGACCCGGCTTGTTATCCGGTGGCGGGCAACAAGCGCTATGCCGGCAAGTTTCGCTTTCAAAAGCACTACTACCCGGTGCTGGCCGATCTGGAAGACGGCTCGGAAGAGTGGCGCTGCGCCCTGGCGCTGGACGAGCACTCCCAGGTGCAGCGCTGGGTACGCAACCTCGACTCCGACCCGGTACATGGCTTCTGGCTGCCCACGTCAAGCGGGCGCTTTTACCCCGACTTTGTGTGCCAGCTGGTTGACGGGCGCATCTTTGTGGCCGAGTACAAGGGCGAGCATCTGCGCCAGGTGCCCAAGGAAATCGAGAAGGCGCAAGTGGGCCAGGTGTGGGCCGAGCACAGCGCCGGGCAGGCCCTGTTTGCCATGCTGTTCAAGCTGGAGCAGGGCAAAACGCTGGCGCAGCAGATCGACGGCGCGCTGGGCTGAAGCCTCTCGAAGCCCGGGGCCGCAAGCGTCAACCGGCAAGCGTCGACCGATCAGGTGCGGTGGCGGCTGGCCGCCAAGCCAGCCAGTGCCATGCCGACCAGCGCCAGGCTGGCGGGCTCGGGTACGTGGTTGCCGCCGCCGGTGCCGGGCTGCGACACCGGGTCAACCCAATCGCTGCGGCCGCGGTCATCGCCCAGTGCCGTCCAGCTGGCGCCGCCAAAGCTGGCCAACAGCAGGTAGCGGCCACTGACGGGCGCATTGAAGATCAGGTCGAACGTTTCGTACTTCGACGTATAGCCCGTGCGGCTGGCCGCTGCCGTGCGGTTGGGGTTGCTCCAGTCGTCGCCGATCCAGCTGTCCGACAGGAAGATGTACTGCCAGGTCTGATTGGCCGGCAGCACGTCGACGGCAAACCGCACTTCGGACAAGGTGTGCACGCTGCCCATGTCCGCCTGCACCCAGTGCCAGCCATGGCGGCCGGCGTTCCAGTAGCCGCCGTTGAAGACCGACTGCGCCGAACCACCACCGACCGAGTCGGTGCTGTAGGCGGTGCTGGGCAGATCGACGGCAAAGGGCGAGATCACCGGTGCGGCAGTGGCACCGGCGGCCAGCGCCAACAAGGTGGTGGTGGTGAGGTGTGCGGTGATCTTCATGGTGGCGCCTGACAAGGGGTGGTGTGGGCCTGCCCCCTGCGAGGGTGCCGGACAAGTGCCGGCAAATCTCGGTAAGCGCCGGTCTCACCACGTTGACGCCGCACGCGCCGGCGCAAGGGCTCAGCGCCCGGCGCCACCCCCCGCAAGCCGGGGGGCCTGAAGCTGAAAATCTCAGCTCAGGCGCGGCGGCGCTGCGCCAGCAGACCCAAGGCCGCCAGCCCGGCCAGCATCAGGGCGTAGCCCTGCGGCTCGGGCACCGGCACGGCCATGCCCCAGGAGGTCGCGTGGCCGTCGGTGGCCAGGCCGTTGGCGGCGGTAAAGCCGAAGTACACCGTCTGGCCCACCAGGTTGAGCGCGTTGAAGTCCACCCCCGCCTGCACGCTGAAGCTGCCCAGGTTCAGGTGGTTGATGTTGCCCGTCAGCTGCCCGGTGTTGTCGCCCAGCCCGGACGGCGTGAATGACAGGCTGGCGAACCACTGGAAGTTGGGGTCGCGGATGCTGTCGCCCAGACCCGTTTCTACCGCCGCCAGGGGGCTGACACTGCCGCCGCTGAGGATCTGCACGCTGGGAGACACCGGCTCGCCGTCGAAGTGGAAGGTGTCGATGGCAAAGGCCACACTGTTGGGTGACACGCCCTCATAGCCCAGGCCCGAGCCGCCCTGGCCCAGGCCGGGCGCATCGCTCAGCGTCAGTGTCATGCCGTCGCCGCGCAGGCCGGGGTTGGCCACCGTGGGGATGTACCAGTTGAAGTCGACGCGGAAGGGCTGGTTGAAGTCCAGCGCCAGGGCGGTGGGCGCGAAGGCGGCGCCGGCCTGGTCGCCGCTGCCGGGCAAGGT
>JANOAQ010000475.1:0-3011 GCA_031411195.1 Burkholderiaceae bacterium
TCACTGTGGGCGATGGCGCCCGGGTGGGCAGCAATGCGGTGCTGATGCAGGCCGTGCCTGCGGGCGCCACGGCCGTCGGTATTCCGGCGCGCATCGTGCAGAAGTCGGCCGACGCAATGCGGGAAGACGCCGCCGCAAAGATGGGGTTTTCAGCCTACGGCGTGATCCAGGGCGATGATCCGGTGGCGCAGGCCATGAAGGGCCTGATCGACAACGCCAGCGGCCACGAGCACCAGATCATGCTGCTGTGGCAGGCGATCGAAAAGCTGTCGGCCGGTGCGCGTGAACTGCCTGGCAGCGACTGCGTGCCGCAGGACGCGCAAACGACTGAAAACTTCGACGCCGCCGCCCTGAACCGGCTGGTGAAGTAAACCGCCCCGGCCCACGGCACTGTGGTGCGCCTGCGGACGCCGTGGAACCGGCTCCGCCGGGCCACTGGCGGCGCCCCCTGGGGGGAGCGCCGGAGGCGCTACGGGGGGGGTGGACGTTTCGGCCGAAAGGCCTTGCAGAGCGCGTCGTTGGTTTCCAGATACGGCCCGCCGATCAGGTCGATGCAGTAGGGCACGGCGGCAAAGATGCCGTGCACCGCCGGCTGGGCATCGGGCAGGCCTTGCAGGGTTTCGGCGATCGACTTGGGCTGGCCGGGCAGGTTGATGATCAGCGCCTGCTTGCGGATCACCGCCACCTGGCGGCTCAAGATGGCCGTGGGCACGAAGCGCAGGCTGATCTGGCGCATCTGCTCGCCAAAACCGGGCATCTCCTTGTCGGCCACCGCCAGCGTGGCTTCGGGCGTCACATCACGCGTGGCGGGGCCGGTGCCGCCGGTGGTCAGCACCAGATGGCAGCCGGCATCGTCGACCAGCTCACGCAGCGTGGCGCTGATGGTGGCCTGGTCGTCGGGGATCAGGCGCGGCACCCAGGTGATGGGGTTCTTCAGCGCGCGGCCCAGCCAGTCTTGCAGGGCGGGGATGCCAAGATCTTGGTAGACGCCGGCCGACGCGCGGTCGCTGGCCGACACCAGGCCGATGGTCACGGGCTCGAAGGTGGTTTCAGGCATCGTCGGACTCTGCTTCGTCATCGGCCTGCGCATCGGCAGGATGGGCCGAATGCCCCGCTGCGTCGGCCAGCCAGGGCTTGATGAACTGGAACAGTTCGCGGTAGCCGCGGCCGTTGCGCTGCTCGGGTGCGGCGGCGGCGTCCTTGCGGGCGGCGCGCACCAGGCTGCGAAGTTGCTGCAGGTCGCTGCCAGGGAAATCTGCCGCCCAGCGGGTGACAGCTTCGTCGTTGGCCACCAGCTCGTCGCGCCGCAGTTCCACCTCGTGCAGCATCAGTGTGTCCTTGGCTGAGCCCAGGCGGAAGGCGTCCACTGCTTCCTGCAAGGGCCCCGGGTCGGCAAAGCGCATCTGCTTGCCGACGTACTGCAGCTGGCGGCGTTTGCCTTCGAAGCTCTTGGTGCGGCGGTACTCGGCGATGGCGTCGCGCAGCACCTCGGGCATGGGCACGTCCTTCAGCCGGCTGGGCGGCAACTCGACCAGGGCCTCGCCCAGGCCCTGAAGATCGTGGGCCTGTTGTTTGCGGCGGGTCTTGCTCGGACGCTCGAATTGGTATTCGGGCGCCGCGGCAATGTCGAGGGCGTGATCGGCGAGGGTGCCGGGCTTGGATCGTTGGCGCATGAGCCGTGTCGGGGGTGCGAAGGCCCGTGGGTTGGCAGGGCAGGACCTATGATTGTCGCCCACCCGCCTAGCGCATCGACCACATTGAGCATCAACCACATGTCCGGTTCCACCACGTCCCAGGGTTTTGCCTTCAACCGCGCGCAGTTCCAGCAGATCATCGACGACACCCTGGCCATTGCCAAGGACGCCGGTGCCAGCGATGCCGCCGCCGAAGTGAGCGAGGGCGCCGGCCTGTCGGTCTCGGTGCGCAAGGGCGAGATCGAGAACGTCGAGCGCAACCGCGACAAATCGTTGGGCGTCACCGTGTACCTGGGCCAGCGGCGCGGCAATGCCAGCACCAGCGACTTTTCACGCGCGGCCATCGAGCAGACGGTGCGCGCGGCCTACGACATCGCCCGCTTCACCGCCGAAGACGTGGCCGCCGGCCTGCCCGACGCCGAAGACCTGGCCACGCCCGATGTGGCCGGCCTCGACCTCGACCTGTTTCATCCCTGGGCGGTGGATGCCGATGGCGCCGCCGTCCTGGCCCGCCGCTGCGAGGACGCGGCCTTTGCCACCAGCCGCCACATCACCAATAGCGAGGGCGGTGGCACCTCGGCCCAGCAATCGCACTTCTGGGCCGGCAACAGCCGGGGGTTTCGTGGCGGTTATGCCAGTTCACGCCATTCGATCTCGGTGTCGCCCATCGCCGGCAAGGGCGCAGGCATGCAGCGTGATGCCTGGTACAGCTCGGAGCGCAATGCGATGGACCTGGCTTCGCCTGAGGCCGTGGGCCGCTACGCTGCAGAGCGCGCCTTGTCGCGCCTGAAGAGCCGCAAGGTGGCCACCTGCGAAGTGCCGGTGCTGTTCGAGAACACCCTGGCCGCCGGCCTGCTGGGCTCGCTGGTGCACGCGCTCAGCGGTGGTGCCTTGTACCGCCGCGCCACCTTCTTGCTCGACAGCCTGGGCACGCCAGTGCTGGCCGCCCACCTGGACGTGGACGAAGACCCGCTGTGCCCGCAAGGCAAGGCCAGCGCCGCCTTCGACGACGAAGGCGTGCGCACGCGTCGGCGCCGAGTGGTGGACGCGGGCGTGGTGCAAGGCTACTTTCTGGGCAGCTACTCGGCCCGCAAGCTGGGCCTGAAGACCACCGGCCATGCGGGTGGCTCGCACAACCTGTCGCTCACCAGCCGCCTCACCCAGCCGGGTGACCACCTCGACGAAATGTTGCGCAAGCTGGGCCGGGGGCTGTTCGTCACCGAGCTGATGGGCCAGGGCGTGAACGGCGTGACCGGCGACTATTCACGCGGTGCGGCCGGCTTTTGGGTCGAGGGCGGTCGCATCGTGCACCCGGTG
>JANOAQ010000476.1:0-9437 GCA_031411195.1 Burkholderiaceae bacterium
TGCCGCCGGTGTCCGCGCTGATCATGCTGGCGGGCATCTACTACGGCGCCTCCTACGGCGGCTCCACCACGGCGATCCTGGTGAACCTGCCGGGGGAGGTGTCCTCGGTGGTCACCTGCATCGACGGTTACCAGATGGCCCGAAAGGGACAGGCGGGCAAGGCACTGGGTGTCGCGGCCCTCGGCTCGTTCTTCGCCGGCTCGGTGGCCACCCTCCTCATCGCGGCCTTCGCGCCGCCGCTCACCGAACTCGCGTTCAAGTTCGGCCCGGCCGAGTACTTCTCGCTGATGGTGGTCGGCCTGATCGGCGCGGTCGTGCTGGCCTCGGGCTCGCTGATCAAGGCGATCGCGATGATCATCCTCGGCCTGCTGCTCGGCCAGATCAACACCGACGTGATCTCCGGCACCGCGCGCTACAGCTTCGACATCCCCGAACTCACCGACGGCATCGGCTTCGTCGTCATCGCGATGGGCGTGTTCGGCTTCGGCGAGATCATCTCCAACCTCGGCCAGCCGGCCGAGCACCGCGAGGTTTTCACGAAGGACGTGAAGGGCCTGTGGCCGACCAAGCAGGACTTCAAGGACGCGTGGCCTGCGGTCATCCGCGGCACGGCCCTGGGCTCCATCCTGGGTGTGCTGCCCGGTGGTGGTGCCTTGCTGGCGTCCTTTGCGGCCTACACGCTGGAGAAGAAGACCAAGGGCCGGCCTGGTGAAGTGCCCTTCGGTCAAGGCAATATCCGCGGTGTGGCCGGCCCTGAGTCGGCCAACAATGCGGGCGCGCAGACCAGCTTCATCCCCATGCTGACCCTGGGCATTCCGCCCAACGCGGTGATGGCGCTGATGGTGGGCGCGATGACGATCAAGGGCATCCAGCCCGGCCCGCAGGTGATGACCAGCAACCCGCAATTGTTCTGGGGCCTGATCGCCTCGATGTGGGTGGGCAATGCCATGCTGGTGATCTTGAACCTGCCGCTGATCGGCATCTGGATCAAGCTGCTGACGGTGCCTTACCGCTTCCTGTTCCCGGCCATCGTGGTGTTTTGCGGCATCGGCTCCTACACGCTGAACAACAGCTCGTTCGACGTCTACATGACGGCCGGCTTCACGGCAGTCGGCTACATCTTCTACAAGCTCGGTTGCGAACCTGCACCCCTGCTTCTGGGCTTCATCCTCGGCCCGATGATGGAAGAAAACCTGCGCCGGGCCTTGCTGCTGTCGCGTGGTGACTGGACGACGTTTGCCACCCGGCCACTTTCGGCCGGCCTGCTGGTGGCGGCCTTGTTGATGGTGGTGGTGGTGATGCTGCCGTCGATCAAGGCCAAGCGCAAAGAGGCCTTCGTCGAAGAGTGACCTCCCCGGTGGGTGAGGGCCGCGCAAGCAGCCCCGCCTCACCCTCCGAAGGGTCCCGCATGGGGCCCTTTCTTCATTGGCCCCCTACCTTTGGCAATCCCCATGAGCCTGCCCTGCACGCTGCGCCGCACCACCTTGTCGGCCCTGGCCGTGGCCGCCCTGGCGCCTGCCGCCTGGGGCCAGGCCGCCTACCCCAACGGCCCCATCCGCTTCGTCGTGCCCTACCCGCCGGGTGGCCCCACCGACCTGATGGCGCGCATGCTGCAGCCCGAGTTGCAAACCCGCCTGGGCGTGCCGGTGATCATCGACAACAAGGGCGGCGCGGGTGGCAACCTGGGCAGTGCCGAGGTGGCGCGACAGTCGCCAGCCGATGGCCAGACTTTGCTGCTGGCCGCCAGTGGCCCGATGGCGGTGAACGGCAGCCTGTTCAAGACCATGCCCTTCAACGCGCTGACTGATCTGGCGCCGGTGGTGCAGATCTCGTCCTTTCCGCTGGTGCTCGAAACCCACCCCACGCTGGGTATCAAGACGCTCAAGGACTTCATCGCCCTGGTCAAGCGCGATGGCAACAAGGTCAGCTATGCGTCGGCGGGCAGCGGCACGCCGCAGCACCTGGCCGGTGAGATCTTCGGCACGATGGTGGGCAACAAGCTGTCGCACATACCCTACCGCGGTGCCGGCCCGGCCCTCAACGACGTGGTGGGCGGGCAGGTGCCGTTGATGTTCGACATCGTCGGCAGCTCGCTGCAGCACATCCTGGCCGGCAAGCTGGTACCGCTGGCCGTGACGTCCGCCGCCCGCAGCCCGGCCCTGCCCCAAGTGCCCACCTTTGCCGAGGCCGGCTTGCCGGGCTTCGAGCTGACGGCCTGGCACGGCATCACGGTGCGGGCCGGCACACCGCCGGCGGCCATCCACAAGCTCAACGCCACGGTCAACGCCATCTTCAAGGACCCTGCCTTTCGCAAGCGCTGGGAAGCCCTGGGCACGCCCGCCGTGGGTGGCACGCCCGAGCAGTTTGGCGGCCTGATCCGCACCGAGAGCGTGCGCCTGGGCCGCGTGGTGCGTGAAGCCGGGGCCACGGCCGATTGAACCGTTACACCCTGGCGCACGCTGGCCAGCGTGGCAGGGCGCAAAATCGGGGCTGTTTCTTTCTGCACCTCGGCAATGAGCAACCCTTTCGACTACAGCAATCCCTACGGTTCGGCGCGCACGCCGGTCTTCGCCCGCAACATGGTGTCCACCTCGCACCCCTTGGCGGTGCAGGCTGGGCTGCGCGTGATGCAGCAGGGCGGCAATGCGGTGGACGCCGCCGTGGCCGCCGCGGCGGTGATGACCATCGTCGAGCCCTGCAGCAACGGCCTGGGCTCGGATGCCTTCTGCATCCTGTGGGACGGCCAGCAACTGCACGGGCTCAATGCGTCGGGCCGATCACCGTCGGCCTGGACGCACGAGCACTTTCACCGCAAGTACGGCGCGCAGGGCACGCCGCCCAAGCGTGGGTGGGATGCCGTCACCGTGCCCGGTGCCGTGTCGGCCTGGGTGGCGCTGAGCGACCGTTTTGGCAAGCTGCCCTTCGCCGACCTGATGGCCAGTGCCATCGACGTGGCCGAGCGGGGCTATGCCGTGCCGGTGATCGTGCAGCAGAAGTGGGGCTTTGCGGCCGAGCTGCCCGAAATCACCTCGCAGCCGGGCTTTGCCCAGGCTTTTCTGCCCAAGGGCAGGGCGCCGCTGGTGGGCGAACGTTTTGCGTTTCCCGATGCGGCGCGCACCCTGCGCCTGATCGCGCAGACGCGCGGTGAAGCCTTCTACCGCGGCGAGATTGCCGCAGCCGTCGAGGCTTGTGCAAAAGCCACCGGCGGCGCCATGACAGCCGCCGACTTTGCCGCCCACCAGGCCGAGTGGGTGGCCCCGGTGCAGAAGGACTACCGGGGCTACACCCTGCACGAGATCCCGCCCAATGGCCAGGGCATCGCCGCGCTGATGGCGCTGGGCATCTTGCAGCACTTCGACCTGGGCGCCCTGCCGGTGGACAGCGCCGCCTCGCAGCACCTGCAGATCGAGGCGATGAAGCTGGCCTTCGCCGACGTGTACCAGCACGTGGCCGAGCCCACCGCCATGCGCATCACGCCCGAGCAGATGCTGGACGATGCCTACCTGGCGTCGCGCGCCAGGCTGATCGACCCGAGCCGCGCGCAAGACTTCGGCTCCGGCCTCACGCCCAAGGGCGGCACCATCTACCTGACCGCCGCCGACGAGCGCGGCATGATGGTCAGCTTCATCCAGAGCAACTACATGGGCTTCGGCTCGGGCATCGTGGTGCCCGGCTATGGCGTGAGCCTGCAGAACCGCGGCCACGGCTTCAGCCTCGATGCGGCCAGCGACAACTGCGTGGGCCCGGCCAAGCGGCCCTTCCACACCATCATCCCGGCCTTCCTCACCAAGGACGGCCAGCCGGTGATGAGCTTCGGCGTGATGGGCGGCGACATGCAGCCCCAGGGCCACTTGCAGACCCTGGTGCGCATGCTCGACTACCACCAGCAGCCGCAAGCGGCTTGCGATGCACCGCGCTGGCGCTACAACAACGGCATCGTCAATGCCGAAGAGGGCTTCAGCACTGCGGCGGCCGACCAGTTGCGCGCCATGGGCCACCGGGTCGAGCCTTTCGCCGACAGCTACCAGGACTACGGCGCCGGACAGTTCATCTGGCGCCTGGGTGATCCGGCGGTGGAAGGTTACGTCGCCGCCAGCGACCCGCGCCGCGACGGGCAGGCGGCGGGGTACTGAGCAACGGCCGGGCTGACCGACCGGCACGCCGGCTGCAGGCCATCGGCTGGTGCCGTGCGGGCGGTCAACCGCGGTCGGCCGCGTTCACTTGCGGTCGGTTTCACCGGTCGAACGCCGGCGCCGTGCGGCGCTGCCCACGACCAGCAGCCCAGCCAGCAGCATCGCGTAGGTTCCGGGCTCGGGCACGGCCGCCGTGAAGTTCAGGGTCAGGTCCTGGCCCTGGCGCGATACCGCCACGGCCCACTGGCCGCCGAAGCTCGGGTTGCCGAAGCCGCTGGCGTCGATGGCGAATTCATCGGCCGAGAAGCCCAGGATGCCGCCGCTGGTGCGCGCCAGCGTGTAGTTGTGGTTGGCCCGCGCGTCGAAATGGCAGGCATTGCCGGGCCGGTTGTCACCCAGCAGCGAGACCAGGCTGATCGTGAAGCGGCTGCCCGCAGTGGCATCGACAGACAGCGTGCCCGCCACGTTCAGCAGGTCGTAGCCTGTGCCGGCCAGTCCAGTGCCGTCATTGATCTCCCAGAGGTAGCGGCCGCCGCTGGCGAAGGTGGTGGCACCGGCGTTGATCTGCCCCGGTGATTGGCCCGGCGCCAGGCTGCCGGCCACGACCAACGTGCCGACCTGGGCGTTGCCCCCGAGGGTGGCCCCCGCGCCGACGCTGAAGGCGCTGTTGGCCGCCGAGCCGTTGAGCACCAAGGTGCCCGCGCTGATGGTGGTTGCGCCGCTGTAGCTGTGCGCGCCGCTCAAGCGCAGGCTGCCGCTGCCCAACTGGGCCACGCCGCCGCTGCCGCTGATCTGGCCAGTGAAGACGATGGCGTCACTGCGCTTGAAGGCCAGCAAGCCGTTGTCGACCACATCGCCAACCAGCGCGCCGCTGGTGCCACCGTTGCCCACTTGCAGCACGCCGCCGGCGATCACCGTGCCGCCGGTGTGGGTGGCGCTGCCGGTCAGCGTGGTCGTGCCGCCGAACTCGTGCGTCAGCCTGCCCGCACCGGTGATGGCGCCGGCGTAGGTCTGGTTGCCCTCGAAGAGCACCCGCGCGCCGCTGCTGACAGCGATGCTGGGGCTGGCCACGTTCGTGGGCATCGTGCCGTTGGCTGCGAACTTCAGCGTGCCGCCAGCGACGACGGTGGCGCCGCTGTAGCTCTTCACGCCACCCAGCGTGAGGATGTCGCCTCCGGTCTTGGTCAGCCCGCCGGCGCCGCTGACGGCGCCGTTGACCGTGAGAAAACCGCCGATGGTGTCGAACGCGCCGCCACTGGCGCCCAGCACCATTTGACGTGCCGTGATGAAGGCGCCGGTGTTGCGCAGGGTGCTCCCGCCCGTATAGGTGATGCTGCCGCTTGCGCCGCCCAGATTGGCATCGCTCGATACCGACACCACGCCGCCGGCCAGCACCGTGCCGCCGGTGTAGCTGTTGGTTCCTGACAGCACCAGGCTGCCGGCGCCCATCTTCTGGATGCCACCGGGGCCGCTGACGACGCCGCCGAGCGTGAGGTCGCCGGCACCGCCGACGCGGCTGCGCGCCGCCGTCCCTAGCATGACGCCTTGCAAGAAGCTGGCGCCACGGGTGGTGTTGTCGTTGACCAGTGCGCTGACCGTGCCGCCCAGCAGTGCGATGTCGCGGGCCCGTACCGCCGCCACGCCGTTCAGGTCGAGCGTGCCGGCAAACACCTGCACGCCTTCGGTGGGTGCGGCCAGTGCGCGGGCATTGCCGACGCGCACCGTGCCCGCTGCGCCGGTGGTGCCGTGGCCGATGATCACCTGGTTGTGGTCGGCGCTGTAGACCATGTCGTTGCTGCCGTTGAGCAGCACGGTGGCGTTGGCGTCGCCGCCGATCCACAGGCGCTGGTGGAAGAGCGAGCCGCCGCCCTGCAGGGTGGCGTCCACGCGCCCACTCTGCAAAAACACGCCGTTCGATGTGAACAGGCTGCCGGCGCCCAGGTTGCCCACCACGCGGCTGCCCTGCGTTCCCAGCCCTGTCAGCGTCTGCGCCGTGCCGCCCAGGTCGAGGCTGGCGCCGTTGCGGATGTTCACGGTGATGCCGGTGGGCAGGCGGTTGCTGCCACCGGCCAGGGCCAGGATGCCTCCTTCGATGTCGAGACCGCCGGTGAAGGTGCTGGCGCCCCGCAGCACTTGTGTGCCGCTGCCCACCTTGACGAAGCGACCCGCGTTGCCGGCACCACCGCTGTCGGCCAGAACGCCGGCGAAATCGCCCGGGCCGTTGGCCACGCCCATGGTGAATGCGGTGTAGCCTGCACCGGCAAAGCCCGAGCTGATGCGCCCGCCGCCGCTGAGGCCGTCGACCCGCACGTTGGATTCCACGCCATCGAAGCGGGCGCCGGCGGCCACCCGCAGTGCGCTCTGGTTGAGCCGCCAGTCCTCGTTGGCCGACGAGCCGCCCACGAAAGCACCGGCCTGCACGTCGATCAGGCTGCCGGCGGACATCGCGAATGTGGCCGCGCTGGCACCCCACAGCAACTGCCCGTCCCCGGTCTTGCGCAGCGTGCCCTGGCCGCTGAACTGGGTGGCCACCGTGCCGTCGCGGTTGCCGCTGGCGACCTTCAACTCCAGCACCGCGCCCTGCGAGATGTCGTGCCCGCGCGAGTTGTTGATGTTGGTCAGCACCAAGGTGCCGCCGCGCACGCTGGTCAGGCCGCTGTAGCCGGGGCTCAACGTGGGTTGCGACTGGGTCAGCGTCAACTGGCCGGCGCCCAGTTTGGTGAAGTTGCCGGTGCCCACGATGGTGCCGTCAAAGCGGCTGTCGTCGCTGCGCGAGAAGCTCAGTTCGGCCTGGTTGACGATCTGCCGCGCCGCCAGTGACCCGCTGGTGCCGCCGTCGCCGATCTGCACCTGGCCTTGCAGGATCGCCAGGCCGCCGGTGAAGGTATTGTTGCCGGTCAGCAGCTGGGTGCCGCTGCCCTCCTTGATGAAGCTGCCGATGTGGCGGTTGGCGGCGTCGGTGTCGGCCAGCACGCCCGAGAAGCTGCCCGAGCCACCGGCCACGCCGAAGCGGAAAGCCTCGTAGCCGGCACCTTGGAAACCACTGTGAATGCGGCCGCTGCCGCTCAGCGTGTCGACTCGCACGTTGTTCTCAGCGCCCCAGAAGGTGGCGCCGCCGGCGACCAGCAGGCCGGCGCGGTTCTGGCTCCAGTCGTCGTTGGCGCCGGAGCCGGCGACGAGCATGCCGCCCTGTACCTCTATGCGCGCACCGGCGTCCAGGGCAAACACGGCGCTGCTGGTGCCCCAGCGCAAGGTGCCCGCACCGGTCTTCACCAGATTGCCCCCGCCTGTGAAGCGGTTGTTGGCGGTGTTGTCTCGGTCGGACGCTGCCTGCAGCTCCAGCGTGGCATTGGTGTTGATGCGCAATTCACTGGAGCGGGACTGCCCGGTCAGGACCAGCCGGCCCGATTCGACCGAGGTCAGACCGGTGTAGGTATGGTCCGCCGTCAGCATCAGTGTGTTGGTGCCGCGCTTGGTCACGCCACCCGAACCGGTGACGAGGTTGCTGAAACTGGTGTCGTCGGAGCGCAGGAAGCTCACGACGCCGCCGGTGATGGCATTGGTCTTCAGCTCTCCCGACGACACCATGCTGCCGTGGAGGTTGCCGTTGCCGAACTGCAATTCGCCAAAGACCGACAGCTGGCCGCCAGCGCCGATGGTGATTTCGCCTTAGTTGATCTGCTTGTAGCCGGGCGCGATGTCGATGCCGCCGTTCACAAACAGCTTGCTGCCTGGCAGCAGGTTGATGGTGCCCGCGGTGGCCGAGCCCAGGTTCAGCGTGTAGAGCGCGTCGCCGATGGTCAGGACCCCGCCCGCGCCGTTGTTGAACACGCCGCCGCTGAAGCTGAGGATGGCGGCGTTGAGCTTGAAATCGCCGAAGTTGTTGATGATTCCGCTGTTGGTGATGCGCCCGTTGATATCGACGGTGCCGAAGTTGTTGATCACGGCCGCCGCTGCGCCGGGCGTGGCCGACTTGCTGTTGCGCAGTTCGGACAAGGCGTACGCGCTGTCGAACCCGGTGGTCGTCAGGCTGCCACCCCGCTCGATCACCAGTTCAGCGCCTTCGCTGTTTTCAAGCAGGCCGCCGGACTCCAGGCGCAGGCTACCGGCAATCGAGACTTGGGCCGCCCGGGTGTTGGTCCAGTTGGCGCCGACGCCGCTGATGCTAGCCTGCTGGCTCGGGGCCAACGAGGCCAGGCTGCCGGCGCCCGCATTGTTCACCGGGTTGCCGGGCGTGTAGAGGCCCGTCAGCGTCAACTGGTTTGTGTTGCCCAGCCCCTGGTACGTGGCCGACGTGCGGACGGTGTTTAGGTTGGACGTTCCGCTGTAGACGTTGCCGGTGCCTGTGCTCAGCGTTGTGCTGGTGGAGGTCAGGCAGTTGCTGGTGGTGTCGGGCACCACGTTGGTTCCGAAGGCCGTGATGCTGAAGCCGCAGCCGATCTTGGAGTCCAGCGCCATCGATGCATCGGCGCCGACGGCCGTGCTGAAGCTGGGATTGTCCAGGTAGTGGGTGCGCTGGATCAGCCGGCCCACCTGGCTGCCGAAGGACAGCGAGACCGCGCTGCCGATCGCGATGTTGACCACGCCATCGCTGTGCAGCACCGACTGTCCATTGGTCAGGAATTCGGTCACCGGCTTGTCGAAGACCAGCCGCGTGAAGGCCGCCGCCTGCACCTTCAGGTCCAGCGCCAGACCGTATTGGGGCACCAGCCCCACATCAATCAGGCGGCTCTTGAAGTTGATCCCCGCGTACGAGCGGTCGACATCGACCGGCGCGCCGTAGGCAAATGCCATCGCACTGAGATCGATGTCGGCACTGAAGAGCGATGTGCCGCAATGCAGCGACCCATCCCCGGCGCCGACGCAGTCACTGGATTTGAAGGTGTCGAGCACCTTGAAGGTGCCGACGCCGATCTTCGCGCCATCGGGCGTGTTGATGTCGACGGGAAACGGCTTGCCAGCCAGCAAGAACGGCCTGGAGACACCGGCCACCAGGAACGGCCGGGCGCGCTGCGAGTCGAAGCTCATCACCTGGATCGTGCCGGGGTTGATGCTGAAGTTCTGGGTGGTCGACGTGCAGTCGACGATGCAGCCCGTGGCCGACAGGCTGCCGTCGAACTTGAAGGTGGCCGCAACCGCTGTGCTGACCTGCGGCATGACGGCCGTGATCGTGGGCGCACTGCGCAGGCTGTCGACCGACGACACGGTGAACCGGGTGTTCGCCGCAAAGCTGTCCGGGAACGTCAGTACCGGGTTCAACGTCTGGGTGTAGGCGAACGTGCCGCCGCGCAGGTTGGCGTTGTA
>JANOAQ010000477.1:0-1938 GCA_031411195.1 Burkholderiaceae bacterium
CGGGTCGACCTCGCTACCATCCCGAGCATGGTGCGATGGACCCTGCGGTTGAACGGCATCCCGGCCTTGCTGGGGCCTGGGGGTGACGAGGCCGTGCTGGACCGCCATGGCGCCTTGGTGGCCGCCCGCCTGGCCCTTGCCGGGCCGCAAAGGCGCAGCGAGCTGGCTGCTCTGTTGTGGCCCGAGTTGCCGCCAGAGCGTGCCCGTGCCAACCTGCGGCAGCGCCTGTTGCGCCTGCGGGCTTTGGCGGGCGCTGACTGGATCCAGGGCATTGCCGTGCTCAGCCTGATGCCGCACGTCGACGTGCTGCCCTGGCAGGACCGCGCGCTGGGCGAGTTGCTGCAGGGGGTGTCCGCGCCCGACGCGCCGCAACTCGACGCCTGGTTGGATCAGGTCCGTCGGCAGCGGCTGTTGGCGCGGGCCACGCGGTGGCAGCAGGACATCGATCGCGCCGAGGCCGACGGCCAATGGGACGAGGCGCTGGACCTGGCGCAGCACTGGTTGGCCACCGAGCCTCAGGCCGAGCTGCCCTACCGCTGCGTGGCGCGCCTGCACTACTTGCAGCACGACATGGCCCGTGCGCAAGCGGTCTTGCGGCGGTTGCGGGCCATGTTGCTGGCCGAGTTCGGCGTCGCGCCCAGCGCCGCGACCGAGGCCTTGCAGCAGTTGGTGCACCGGGCCCAGGCCGCTGAACCGGCGCCGCCGACGCGCCAGGCGCAAGCCCCGGTAGCGCTGATCCGGCCCCCAGTGCTGATCGGTCGCGAGCAGCCTTTGGCCGCCGTGGCCCGGGCCTGGCAAGCTGGCCGCCTGGCCTGGGTGACGGGCGAGCAGGGCCTGGGCGTCAGCCGGGTGCTCCAGGCCTGGTGCGCGGGCATGCCGGCGGGGCGCGTGCTGCGGGTGTCAGCACGGGCAGGTGATTCGGGCCTGCCCGATGCCAGCCTGCGGCGCTGGCTGGGCGCCTGGCAGACCCTGGCTGCAGAGCTGGCCGCAACCGGCACTGGCGCGGCGGTGACCGCGCCTCCTCGTGGCACGGACTGCCCGCCGCTGGCTGCGTCTGCCGAACGTCAGGCCTGGCTGGACGAACTGGTGAAAGCACTCGACCGAAGCGGCTTGGCCGGTGTGGTGGTGGACCAGCTGCACGATGCCGACCCTGCCAGCCAGCAGGCCTGGCTGACAGTGGCCGAGGCCGGCGCCTTGCCCTGGCTGCTCGGAGGCCGGCCCGAATGGGCGCTGGGCCCGGTGGCCGGCACACTGGGCCGTCTGGTCAGCAATCGGCGCCTGGATCGGGTGGCCCTGGCACCGCTGGCGCTGGAAGGCGTCGACGCGCTGCTGCAATCCCTTGCGCTGCCGGCGGGCCCGAACAGCCCGGCGGACGCGGCTCAGACACTGGCGGCCCGGCTGTTGGCGCACACCGGCGGCAACCCCTGGTTCATTTTGGAAACGCTGCAGGACAGCGACAGCCCGGCTGTGGACGGCGCCTTGCCACGGCCCGCCCGGGTGTTGGCCGCCTTGACCCAGCGGCTGCAGTGTTTGCCCGCATCGGCGCTGCAGTTGGCCCAGGTGCTGGCGGTGGCTGGCCCGGCAGCCGGCCCGGCGGCGGTGGCGGCCGTCCTGGGGCAAGCGGTGCTGACGCTGGCTGCCGACTGGCAAAGGCTCAAAGCCGCGCATCTGGCGCAAGGCATCACGCTGGCCCACGATCTGGCGCGCGAGGCTGTGCTGCAAACCTTGCCCGCAGTCATCGCAGCGGAGCTGCACCGCGCCCTGGCCCTGCGTTGGGAGCAAGCGGCTGGCAGTGACCAGATCGAGCCGGCCCACCTGGCCTGGCATTGGCAGGCGGCCGGCCGGCCCGGGCAGGCGCTGCCCTGGTGGCTGCGGGCGGCCGACCAGGCTCGTGCCGCGTTGCGCCCCCGCGAGGAAGCCGCCCACCTCGCCCAGGCC
>JANOAQ010000478.1:0-4136 GCA_031411195.1 Burkholderiaceae bacterium
GCTTCGTCACGCCAGAGCAGGTGTGGCTGTGCGAAGAGCAGGGCGCGCACTTTGCCCACTGGCTGCAGCAGCGCAAGGCGCTCGCGCTGAGCCTGGTGTCGCCCGGCAGCCTGGCGCGCGCGCTGCGCATCCTGGGTGGACAGGAGCGGTACAACCGGTTTGCCTGGCGCGTGCTGTCGCTGGTGATGTGGGCCGAACGTTTCTCCGTCAAAGGCCAAGCATGCTGACGATCGTCGACTACGGCGTGGGTAACCTGGCGTCCATCGCCAACATGCTCAGTTACCTGGGCGTGGCCCACCGCATTGCCGGCGACGAGGCCGGCATCCTGTCGGCCGAGCGCCTGCTGCTGCCGGGCATCGGCGCCTTCGACCCGGCGATGGACAAGCTGCGCGCCTGCGGCCTGGTGGCGCCGCTGCAGCAGCGAGTAATGACCGACCGCGTGCCCGTGCTCGGCATCTGCCTGGGCATGCAAATCATGTGCCGCGGCAGCGAGGAAGGCCAGTCGCCCGGCCTGGGCTGGTTCGACGCCGATGTGCGGCGCTTCGACATGGCCCGCATGGACCAGCGCCGCGTGATCCCGCACATGGGCTGGAACGAGGTGCAGCCCATGCAGTCCCTGCACCCGGTGCTGGCCGGTCTGCCGCAGCCTTCGCGCTTCTATTTTGTGCATGGCTACCATGTGGTGTGCCGCGACCCGGCCGACGAACTGCTGCGCTGCGAGTACGGCTACCCCTTCGCCGCCGGCATCGCGCACGACAACCGGGTGGCGGTTCAGTTCCACCCCGAAAAGAGCCACCGCTACGGCATGGCCCTGATGGCCAACTTCGCAAACTGGCAGCTGTGATGCACCGGCCCCGCCTGATCCCCTGCCTGCTGCTGGACGGCAACAAGCTCGTCAAGACCACGCGCTTCGAGCGCCCGGCCTACGTCGGCGACCCGATCAACACGCTGAAGATCTTCAACGAGAAGGAGGTCGACGAGCTGATCGTGCTGGACATCGTTGCCAGCAAGACCGGCGCGCCGCCCAACTTCGAGCTGGTGGCCGGCATCGCCAGCGAGTGCTTCATGCCGATGTGCTACGGCGGCGGCATCCGCTCGGTCGACGACGCCGAGCGGCTGATCGCCAGCGGCGTCGAGAAGATCGCCATCAACAGCGCCGCGCTGGACCGGCCGGCGCTGATCGGCGAGATTGCCCGCCGCTACGGCAGCAGCTCCGTCGTGGTAGGCATCGATGTGCGCAAGGCCTGGCTCAAGGGCCAGCGCGTGTGGCACAGCGGCCAGCGCAGGAGCACCGGATTGAAGGTGCTGGACTGGGTGCGCCAGGCCACCGAGGCAGGGGCCGGTGAGTTGCTGCTGAACGCGGTGGACCGCGATGGCACGCTAGAAGGCTACGATCTCGACCTGGTGCGCGAGGTCACGGCCGCCGTCACGGTGCCGGTGATCGCCTGCGGCGGCGCATCGGGCCTGCCCGACTGCAGGGCCGTGATCGCCAGCGCGGGCGCGTCGGCTGCCGCCGCAGGCGCACTCTTCGTCTACAAGGGGCCGCACCGCGCCGTGCTGATCAACTACCCCAACCCGGCCCAACTGCAGGAACTGTTTTGACCATAGCGAAGACCCTGCGCGCCTGTGAGCGGTGCGTGATGGACGAGTCGGCGCCGAACATCGTGTTCGATGCCCGTGGCGTGTGCAACTTCTGCCGCGACTTCGAAGCCAAGCTGCCCGAGTTGCATAGGCTGCAAGGCAACCCGCAGGCACTGCAGCGGCTGGTCCAGACCGTGCAAGCCGCCGGCCGCGGCAAGCCCTACGACTGCGTGGTCGGCCTGAGCGGCGGAGTCGACAGCTCGTATGTGCTGCACCTGGTCAAGGCGCAAGGCCTGCGCCCGCTGGCAGTGCATCTGGACAACGGCTGGAACTCCGAACTGGCGGTGGCCAATATCCATGCGCTGGTCGACAAGCTCGGCGTCGACCTCTACACCCATGTCATCGACTGGGACGAGAACCGCGACATGCAGCTATCGATATTCAAGGCCGGCGTGATCGACATCGAGTTGCTGATGGACAACGCCATGCTGGCGCTGAACTACCAGTGCGCAGCCCGCTACAAGCTGCTCCACATCATTTCGGGCAGCAACCGGGCGACCGAAGGCGTTCGCATGCCGCGTGGCTGGAACCACTTCAAGCTCGACGCGATGAACATCCGCGCCATCCACAAGCAGTTCGGCAAGCTGCCGATCAAGACGCATCCGCTGGTGGGCACGGTCGACCACCTGCGCTACAAGTACTGGAACAAGCTCGAATGGGTGTCCTGGCTGGACTACGTCGATTACAACAAGCAGGCGGCCGTGACCCTTCTCACCGAACGCTACGGCTACAAGCCCTACCCCTACAAGCACTACGAGTCGGTCTTCACCCGCTACTACCAGGGCTTTCTGCTGCCTAAAAAATTCAACGTCGACAAGCGGCGCGTGCACCTGTCCACGCTGGTGATGAGCGGCCAGATCAGCCGCGACGAAGCACTGGCGGATCTGGCCGACCCTCCCTACGATCCGCAGCAGTTGCAGCGTGACCAGCAGTTCATCCTCAAGAAGTTCGGCGTTGACGAAGCCTGGCTTGCCGACTACCTGAAGGCCCCCATCCATGACCATGCCGACTACCCCAGTGAGTTGCCACGTTGGGAGCGCTGGCTGGCGCTGTGGGGCCGACTGAAGTCGCTGCGGGGCTGACCGGGTGCGGCGGGTCTACATCGTCTTGAGCACGGCAGGGGTCGGTGGCGCGGAAAAGCGGTTCACCGACAACTGGCATGCGCTGTGCCAGGCCGGCATGGATGTGCATCTGGTGCTGGACGAGCGCACCCACGCCGGTCTGTGCCAGCAGCCCGGCTTGGCCGAGATGCTGGTTCCCGATGCGCAGTTGCACGTACAGGACCTTGGCAACAACCGCTACCGGCCTTACTGCGAAAAGGTGCATGCCTTCTTTGCGCGCCAACCCCGGCGCGCCATCGTGCACTACCCGCTGGCCCATGTACCCGGCGTGCAGGCGCGCCACCAGCACCGGCTGGTGATGTCCTGGGTCAACTCGGCGATGCCACCTTTGGACCGAAGACAATGGCGTAACGGCGTGGGCGCCTGGCTGTCCTTCCTGGCCGCCGACCACATCGACGTACTCAATCCGAACAACCTGACTTGCATTCGACGCGTGCCCGGCATGGCCGCCAAGTGCAGTCTGACGGCTGGCGGCACGCAGGTCGACGCCCACTTGTACCGGCCGGCCGAGAAGGCGCTTGACCTGGTCTTTCTCGGACGAGTCGAGCCCGAGAAACAGGCGCTGCGTTTTGTCAGCCTGCTGCCAGAGGTGCACCGGCGCCTGCAGCAGGCGGGCCACCGTGGCTACCGCTTTGTCGTCTGCGGCGACGGCAAGGAGGCCGAGGCCATCCGCACACTGGCCGCCACGGCACCCTTCCAGGGCGACACGGGTGTTCCGTTGCACTTCGGCTACAGCTCGCAGCCCGAGCAGGTGCTGGGACGCTCATCGGTGTACTTCTCCTTGCAGCGCACCTCCAACTACCCGTCCAAGGCCCTGGCGGAGGCGATGGCTTGCGGTGCCTTCCCGTTGATGACCCGGGTGGGCGAGACCGCGATGATGGTTGAAGGTCTTCCCCAACACGCTTACGTGCCCCGTGACTTCGGGGCCGGCGACCTGGTCGACGCCCTGAATTCCTACCTGGCGACCGACGGGGCCACCCGCGCGCGCTGGGTTGACGAGATCGCTGCTTTTGCCGCACAGCGCTTCGCCAAGGGTCGGCAGGCCGCCTACTTCGCCGACATCTACCGTCGGCTGGGCGCTGATTGATGGCCAGCCGCCCCACTCAGCCGGCCACCCGTCCCGGCGTTCTGTACCTGTCCTACGACGGCATGCTCGAACCGCTGGGCCAGTCGCAGGTGCTGGCTTACCTGGAGCGGCTGGCCAGTGACCGCAGCATCCATCTGGTCAGCTTCGAGAAGCCGGCCGACCTGGCAGACCGGGCAGCGCGGGCAGCCGTGACACAGCGCATCGCCGCGGCCGGCATCCACTGGCATGCGCTCACCTACCACAAGCGCCCGTCGGCGCTGGCCACGGCCTGGGACATTGTTTGCGGT
>JANOAQ010000479.1:0-2012 GCA_031411195.1 Burkholderiaceae bacterium
CGAAGCCAGGCGGGGCCAGCGCCGGGCCGCTCCCAAGCGGCCCCGCCATCCCCTCGGGGGATCGGTGGGGGTACCCGCCCGACGAGGGGTCTACAGCTCTTCGATACGCTGCGGCGGAAAGGTGTCCCAGCCCAGGCAGCCCGGGCATTGCCAGAAGTGGCGCTGCGTCTCGAAGCCGCAGCCCGCGCAGCGGTAGCGCTGCTGCGGCCGTGCGGCGCGAGCCACCGCATCGCGCACGGCCTGTCGGGCGCTGTCGGGCCATTGGTCACGCGGCGTGTCGAGCAACTCGATGGCGGCCGACAGGCTGGGCTGCTCACGCAACACGTCCATCAGCAGCGGTGAGCCACCGGCCGAGGTGCCGCCCAGCGTGGCCAGGGCGCGAAGCAAGTCGATGCCGGGCGCCTGTTTGAACATGGGCAGCAGCGCCTGCCGCGCCACATCGGTCTGGCCAGCGGCCTGGGCCGCGGCCACGTACTCGCCTGCCAGCCGGGTGAAGGCCTCGGGGTTGCGCTGGCGCAGCACCTCCCAGGCCGCCAGCGCGGCGGGCGCATCGCCTGCACTGGCCAGGCGCTGGGCACGCTGCACCAGCGGCCGTGCGGCCTGCGGCGCCGAGGCTTGTGCCTTGTCAAGCAAGGCCAGGGCGGTGGCTGCATCCCCGCGTTCGTCGGCTTCGGCCGACAGCTCGCAGTGGTAGTGCGCGATGCGGTTGGCAAACGAGCCGCTGCCGCCTTTCTCAAGCAGGCTGGCCACGTCGATGGCGGCCCGCCACTCGCGGGAGCGCTCGGCAAGGCTCAGCATAGCCAGGCGGGCTTCGGTCTCGAAAGGCGTGCCTTCCAGTGCACGAAAGGCGGCCTCGGCGCGGTCGATCAGACCGGCCTTCATGAAGTCTTGCGCCAGCGCGTGCTGGGCCCGCTCGCGCTCGGCCGCGGCCAAGTCGGCCCGTTGCAGCAGGTGCTGGTGCACGCGCACGGCACGTTCGAACTCGCCTCGGCGGCGAAACAGGTTACCCAGGGCAAAGTGCAACTCGCTGGTGTCGGGGTCGTGCTGAACGGCCTCGATGAAGGCGTCGATGGCCTTGTCGGTCTGCTCGTTGAGCAGCAGGTTCAGGCCCTTGAAATACGCCTTGGGTGCATCGCGGTCGGTCCGCTTGAACTGGCGCAGGTCAAAACGTGAAGCGGCCCAGCCCAGCAGAAAGACCGCAGGCAGGGCGACCAGCAGGCCGATGAGCAGCCCGGGGCTGTCGAAATCCATGGCCTACAAACCCTCGCGCGGCGGATGTTCGGGACCGAACTCACTGGGCGCCCGCGTGGTGGTGTCGCCAGCCTGGCGCACTGGTGCAGCAGGGGGCGGCGCATGGCGGCGCGCCACGCGGCGGTGGCGCCACCAGGCCGGCACCATGGCCAGCACGCCCAAGGCGGCGCCGGCCGTGAAGGCCACCAGCACCACGATGACCATGGGCGCGGCCCACTGCGCGCCGAAGAACCAGTGCACCACGACCGGTTGTTCGTTGTTCAATGCAAACGCGAACAGCGTGAAGAAGATGAACGCCCAGAAGGCCCGGAGTAGAAGGCGCATGACACGCACATTCTACGGAGGCCCCTGTGCTCTCCAGACCCCGGTGCTGTTGCGCCGGCCATGAAAAAGGGGCCCCGAAGGGCCCCGATCATTGGGGGGTGAAGCTCAGAGCGCCGGCGGCGTCTGATCGACCGGCAGCCGCTCGTCCACCGACTCACGCAGCGCCTTGCCGGGCTTGAAGTGCGGCACCAGCTTTTCAGGGATGGTGACCTTCTCGCCACTGCGCGGGTTGCGGCCCAGGCGAGGCGGGCGGCGGTTGATCGAGAAGCTGCCAAAACCACGGATCTCGATGCGGTGGCCACGCGCCAGGGCGTCGCTCATCGCATCGAGATCCGTGGTTTTGGCAGCTTCTCGATCAACCGCCGACCGCCTCGCCTGGGCCGCAACCCGCGCAGTGGCGAGAAGGTCACCATCCCTGAAAAGCTGGTGCCGCACTT
>JANOAQ010000480.1:0-1787 GCA_031411195.1 Burkholderiaceae bacterium
CCGTGTTGTGCACCACCGCTTGGGCGCAAAGTCCGGCTTATCCGGGCATCGGCCGCATGGCCACGCCGCAGGAAGTGAAGGCCTGGGACATCGACGTGCGGCCTGACTTCAAGGGCCTGCCCAAGGGCTCTGGATCGGTGACCACAGGCCAGGACATCTGGGAGGCGAAGTGCGCCTCCTGCCACGGCGTCTTCGGCGAATCGAATGAAGTGTTCTCCCCCGTGGTGGGTGGCACCGGCGCCGCCGATGTCAAGACCGGCCGGGTGGCGCGTCTGCTCGACCCCACCTTCCCCGGCCGCACCACGCTGATGAAGGTGGCCACGGTGTCCACGCTGTGGGATTACATCAACCGCGCCATGCCCTGGACAAGCCCGAAGTCGCTTGCGCCCAACGAGGTCTATGCCGTCACCGCCTACCTGCTCAACATGGGTGGCGTGTTGCCTGATGACTTTGTGCTGTCGGACAAGACCATGGCCCAGGCTCAGGCCCGTATGCCCAACCGCAACGGCATGAACCTGGCCCACTCGATGTGGCCGGGCAAGAGCCTTGCCCAGGCCAGGGGGCCCGACACCCGAGCCGTGGCTTGCATGAAGGACTGCCAGGCCGAGCCCAAGGTGGCCTCGCTGTTGCCCGACTTCGCCCGCAACAACCACGGCAACCTGGCCGAGCAGAACCGCAGCGTCGGTGCCCAGCACGGCGTGGACACCACCGGCCCGGCCGGCGCAGCGCCCGCAGCGGCGGTGGCGCCGGCGGCGGCACCCAAGGTGACTGCACCCAAGGTGGCGGTCAACGAGGCGGCGATCAACCAGGCACCGATCAACGAGTCGGCCGCGGTTCAGGCCTTGCTGGGCAAGCACAGCTGCCTGGCCTGCCACGGCATGGATCGCAAGTTGGTCGGCCCGGGTTTCAAGGAGGTGGCGCTCAGGTACAGCGCCCGCCCCGACGCAGCCGCCTACTTGGCTGGCAAAATCAAGGCCGGCGGCAGCGGCGTGTGGGGGCAAGTGCCGATGCCACCCCAATCCCTGGGCGACGATGATGCCAAGCGCATGGCCCGATGGCTGGCAGAAGGCGCCCGCAAATGACCCGGCACAGACCCGCCCGCCCATTCACCTGTCCAGTCGGCCACCCAATCACCCCGCCAGACACCCCGCCAGACGCCCCGCAATCCTGTCTTCGCCAGCCCCATCTTTAGGAGATCATCCCCATGCAATCACGTCGTCAGATGCTCAAGCGCAGCGCCGGCCTGGCCAGCCTGCTGGCCGGCCTGGGCTTGCTGCCCCAGGCAGCGCAGGCCGCCTTCAACGCGGCCGCGTTCGAAGCCAAGACCATGGCCGAGTTGCTCAAGTCCCTGGGCCTGTCGGCCCCCACGGAAAGCAAGGACGTCACCATCCAGGGGCCCGACATCGCCGAGAACGGCGCCGTGGTTCCCGTCAGCTGCTCGACGGCGCTGCCTGGTGTCAAGCGCCTGATGATCCTGGTCGAAAAGAACCCCAGCACGCTGTGCGCCCTGTTCGAGGTGACCGACTCGGTCGATGCCGCGTTCTCCACGCGCGTGAAGATGGGCCAATCGTCGAACGTGATGGCCGTGGCCGTGATGGGCGACGGCAAGGTGCTGTTCTCGCAAAAAGAGATCAAGGTCACCCTCGGCGGTTGTGGTGGGTAAATGGGCCCACCCCCGCAGCGCCTTCGGCGCTCCCCCTCAAGGGGGCGCCGCCGGCAGACCGGCAGAGCCGGATCTGCGGCGTCCGCTGGGTCAGTCTGTTTGCGTGGCAGGCATTGCAATTACT
>JANOAQ010000481.1:0-4573 GCA_031411195.1 Burkholderiaceae bacterium
GCACCCGGCGGGGGTGTCCGTTGAATAAAAACCCGCGTCGACGCCCGGGGGCCGTTGGGGCGTGGGGGGGGGGGGGCGTTTTTTGCGCACGTCGCGGCGGCGCCGGCGGCCGCCAGGCCGGCGGCGGGGGACATGGAGCAAAACACGCCAGCCCACCCCGACGCGCCATCACCACCGTGGCGTCGACGCGGGTTTGGATGCATCGATCACCACCGCCGTGTCCTGGACGAGGGGGTCGGGTGACCGTATGACGTAAGTAGAGGAGGAGCCGACGGGCTTGCGCGAGCAAGCGTGTCGGCGGGGGACATGGAGTCATCCGGTCACCCGGCGGCCTCGGCCCGCCGCCATGCCGAAGAGGTTTGCAAAACGCCGGCAGAGAGCGGACGCTCGCAAAGTCAGCAACGAGCCGTCAGCCGCCCGCGGCGTCAGGCACAGGCCTGCCTCAGGCTGCGTTGGCCAACACCTGTGGCGCCGGCAACTGCGCCAGCGCGGCTTCCAGGCGCGCCACTGCGCCGGCCACGTCGGCCAGCTTGTCGAGGCCGAACAGGCCGAGGCGGAAGGTCTTGAAATCGGCCGGCTCGTCGCACTGCAGCGGCACGCCGGCGGCTGTTTGCAGGCCCAGCGCGGCAAAGGCCTTGCTGCTGTGGATGCCGGCGTCATCGGTGTAGCTCACCACCACGCCGGGCGCTTGAAAGCCGGGCGCCGCCACGCTCTTGAAGCCGCGCCGCACCAGCGCTGCGCGCACCTGGTCGCCCAGGGCCTGTTGCTGCGCCCGCACCAGCGCAAAGCCCCGGGCGCGAGTTTCCAGCATCACGTCGCGCACCTGCGTCAGCGCGTCGGTGGGCAGGGTGGCGTGGTAGGCGTGGCCGCCACCTTCGTAGGTTTCCATGATCTGCAGCCACTTCTTCAGGTCGCAGGAAAAGCTGGTGCTGGTGGTGCTGTCGATACGCTGGCGGGCTGCATCGCTGAGCATCACCAACGCGGCGCAGGGCGGGCCGCTCCAGCCTTTTTGCGGCGCGCTCACCAGCACGTCGATGCCGATGTCGGCCATGTCGACCCAGATAGCCCCGCTGGCGATGCAATCGAGCACAAACAGCCCACCCACCGCGTGCGTGGCCTGGGCCACGGTGCGCAGGTAGTCGTCGGGCAGGATCATGCCGGCAGCGGTTTCGACGTGGGGCGCAAACACCACCGCCGGGCGCTGGGCATGGATGGTGGCCACCACCTCGTCGATCGGGGCGGGGGCGAAGGCGGCTTGATGCTGATCAGTCACGCGGCGGGCCTTCATCACCGTGCTTTCAGACGGAATGCCGCCCATGTCGAAGATCTGCGTCCAGCGGTAGCTGAACCAGCCGTTGCGGATGACCAGCACCTTCTGGCCGGTGGCAAATTGGCGCGCGACCGCCTCCATGCCGAAGGTGCCGCTGCCGGGCACCACGATGGCCGAGCGGGCGTTGTAGACGGACTTGAGAACGGCCGAGATGTCGCGCATCACCCCCTGGAACTTGCCCGACATGTGGTTGAGCGCGCGGTCGGTGTAGACCACCGAATACTCGAGCAGGCCATCGGGATCGACGTTGGGCAGCAAGCCGGGCATGGTGTCTCCAGTTCTTGGAAGTGGGCGATGAGCTTAGCACCGGGGCGCTGCCAGCGCAGGTTAAGCTCGTCGCATGGCCATTGGTAGCTTGTTCGCTCTTGCCGCCGGCCTGATGTGGGGGCTGGTGTTCATCGGTCCCTTGCTGCTGCCGGATTACCCGGCCGCCCTGCAGTCCTTCGGGCGTTACGTGGCCTTCGGCCTGATCGCCCTGCCGCTGGCCTGGTTCGACCGCGCGCGGCTGCGCCAGTTCACGCGTGCCGATTGGGTCGAGGCGGCCAA
This sequence comes from Burkholderiaceae bacterium, assembly GCA_031411195.1. Lineage (GTDB taxonomy): Bacteria > Pseudomonadota > Gammaproteobacteria > Burkholderiales > Burkholderiaceae_C > Pseudaquabacterium. The sequence continues at coordinate 1,877 of JANOAQ010000481.1, forward strand.
GCTGGGCCTGGTGGGCAACATCGTCTACTACCTGTTCCTGGCCAGTGGCATTGCACGGGCCGGCGGGCCACTGCCCACGATGATCATCGGCACCTTGCCGGTGGTCATCGCCATCAGCAGCAACCTGCGCGATGCCCGGCGTGATGGTCGCCTGCCCTGGGGCCGGCTGGCGCCGTCGTTGTTGCTGATTGCCACCGGCATCGCCTGCGTCAACCAGGTGGAGATGGCCCACCTGCGTGCCGACCCCCAGGCCGACCTGGGCCGCTACGCCTTGGGCGCGGTGCTCACCCTGGGTGCGGTGGCCTGCTGGACCTGGTACCCGATGCGCAATGCCGACTGGCTGCGCGCCCATCCCGATCGCAGCCCGCGTGCCTGGGCCACCGCCCAGGGCGTGGCCACGTTGCCGTTGGCGGTGCTGGGCTATGCCGGCTTCTGGGCCTGGACGGCCTGGCAGGGTGATGCGCTGCCGATGCCGCTGGGCCCGCGACCGGCAGAGTTCGTGGGCTTGATGCTGGCCATCGGCCTGCTGGCCAGCTGGCTGGGCACCCTGTGCTGGAACGAGGCCAGCCAGCGCCTGCCCACCACGCTGGTGGGCCAGTTGATCGTCTTCGAGACGCTTTCGGCGCTGGCCTATGCCCTGCTGCTGCGCGGCCAGCAGCCGCCACTGCTGACCGGTGTGGGCGTGGGGCTGCTGATCGCAGGGGTGATGTGGGCGCTGCGTGTGCGGCCTGAGCCGCTGCCCGAGGCCAGCGCGCAGGCGCATTGAGCCGTCCAGAGGCTCAGATCCCTGCCAGCGCTTCGTCCAGCGCCTCCACCCAGTGCTTGACCGGCGTGGCCGTGCCGCTTTGCAGGTGCTGGATGCAGCCGATATTGGCCGAGACGATGGCACTGGGTTGGAGCTCGGCCAGGTTGAGCAGCTTGCGATCGCGCAATTGGTGGCTCAGCTCGGGCTGCAGCACGCTGTAGGTGCCGGCCGAGCCGCAGCACAGGTGGGCTTCGTTGGTGGCCACCGCCACGTTGAAGCCCAGCGCACGCAGGCCGGCTTCCACACCGCCGCGCAGTTGCTGGCCGTGCTGCAAGGTGCAGGGGGGGTGGAACGCGAGGGCACCGGCCACGGTCTTGGCCATGCGGGGCTTGAGCGCGGCCACGATGTCGGGCAGCAGCTCGCTCAGGTCGCGCGTCAGGGCGCTGATGCGCTTTGCACGGTCGGCATAGGCCGGGTCGTGGGCCAGGGCATGGCCGTAGTCCTTGACGGTGACGCCGCAGCCGCTGGCGTTCATCACGATGGCCTCGACCGCGCCGCTGCTGACCTTGGGCCACCAGGCGTCCACGTTGCGGCGCATGTCGGCCAGGCCACCGTCGTGGTCGTTCAGGTGGGTGCGCAGGGCGCCGCAGCAGCCGGCTTCGTCGGCCACCAGGGTCTGGATGCCGGCGGCATCGAGCACACGCGCGGTGGCGCTGTTGATGTTGGGCAGCATGGCCGGCTGCACGCAGCCCATCAGCATCAGCACCTTGCGCGGGTGCTCACGCTGGGGCCACAGCCTGGCGCGCGGGTGGGCGGCGCCGGGCACCTTGTCCTTCAGCGCGGCGGGCAGCAGCGGGCGGGCCAGCTTGCCCAGGGCCATGGCGGCGCCGAAGAGTGGTGAGGTCAGGCCTTCCTTCAGCAGCCAGCGCACCGCGCGCTCACCGGCCGGGCGCGGCACCTTGGCCTCGACCACCTTGCGGCCCAGGTCGACCAGGTGGCCGTACTGCACGCCGCTGGGGCAGGTGCTTTCGCAGTTGCGGCAGGTCAGGCAGCGGTCCAGGTGCAGTTGGGTGGCGCGGGTAGGGGTGGCGCCCTCGAACACCTGCTTCATCAGGTAGATGCGGCCACGCGGGCCGTCCAGCTCGTCGCCCAGCAGCTGGTAGGTGGGGCAGGTGGCGGTGCAGAAGCCGCAGTGCACGCACTTGCGCAGGATGGCTTCGGCGGCCTCGCCATCGGGCGTGCCTTTGAATTCAGGGGCGAGGACGGTTTGCATGAAGGGGGGGGCGAAAGTCGATCGTTGAAGAGCGGGGGGCCGGGGCCGGTTTTCAGGGAACCAGCCAGCGCGCCAGCGGTGGCATCAGCAGCGAGGCCAGCACCACCTGCAGGCCCAGCGCCAGCCCGGCATAGGCGCCGGCATCCGGGTGCACCTGCAGGGCGCGCGCCGCGCCGATGCCGTGCGATGCGGTGCCCAGCGCAAAGCCGCGCACCTCGGGTGATTGGATGCGCAGCGCGTCGAACAAGGCCTTGGCGCCCAGCGCGCCCACCAGGCCGGTGAGCACGGCCAGCACCGCCGCCAGCGCCGGGATGCCGCCCAACTGCTCAGCGATGCCCATGGCCACCGGTGCGGTGACCGATTTGGGCGCCAGCGAAAGCAGCACGTCACCAGGCAAGCCCAGCGCCCAGCCGATGCCCACGGCACTGAGTGACGCCACGCTGCCGCCGGCCAAGGCCGCCACCAGCAGGGCGGGGCCGCGCTGGCGCAATTGCGCCCGGCGCTGCCACAGCGGCCAGCCCAGCGCCACCACAGCCGGCCCCAGCAGGAAATGGATGACCTGCGCACCCGAAAAATAGGGGGGGTAGGGCGTGCCGGTGACCGTGAGCAGGCCGGCCAGGGCCAGCACCGTCCACAGCACCGGGTTGGCCCAGGGCGCGTGGCCGCTGCGGGCATACAG
>JANOAQ010000482.1:0-7558 GCA_031411195.1 Burkholderiaceae bacterium
GGAGCCGACAGCCATCAGGCTGGCGGCGGGGGACATGGAGCAAAACACGCCAGCCCGCCCCGGCGCGCTCGCACAAGACTCGAAACGCCGGCTTTGCGGCAACCCACCGAAGTCAGCAACGAGCCGTCGGCCGCCGTCCGACAACCCAGAGGCTAATCACCGCCAGGCGCGCCTGCCCTCAACCAGCGCCGTAGACCGGCCTGCGCTTTTCCAGGAAGGCGCGGATGCCTTCGCCGAAATCCCCACCGCGGGTGCACAGCACCTGGTTGCGGTCTTCCATCGCGATGGCCGCACGCAGGCCTTGGGCGTCGATGTTCTGGTTCAGGCAGTCCTTGGTCAGGCGCAGCGCCAGCGGCGTGGCGTTGAGCATCTCGTCGACCAGGGTTTGCGCTTCGGCTTGCAGCGCGGCGAAGGTATCCACCTTGCTGACCAGGCCCAGCGCGTAGGCACGCTGAGCGTCGAGGAAACGGCCTGTCAGCAGCATTTCAGAGGCCACCGACGCGCCCACCATGCGCGGCAAAAAGTAGCTCGACCCCATGTCGCAGCCCGACACGCCGATCTTGATGAAGGCGGCGTTGAAACGCGCTTCGGGCGTGGCCAGGCGAATGTCGCTGGCCAGCGCGATGCCCAGCCCGCCGCCGCTGGCCGCGCCCTGCACGATGCTGACGATGGGCTGCGGGCATTCGCGCATCGCGATCATGATGTCGCGGATCGACTTTTGCCCATCGAAACTGGCCTGCACCTCGGCCGGTGCGGCGCCCACGCGGTCTTTCAGGTCGAGGCCGGCGCAGTAGCCCCGGCCAGCGCCCTGCAGCACCACCACCCGCACCTGCGGCCGGTCTTGCAGGGCTTGAAAGTAGGTGCGCAGCGCGTCGGTCAGGCCCTTGTTCAGCGCATTCAACCGCTCGGGCCGGTTCATCGTCAGCCAGGCCACACCGCCCCGTTCATCGACCAGCAGGGCTTGTTCTTCAGTAGAGCTGTTCGTCATGGACCAGTTTCTTTCAGGTGAGCCATCAAGCAGACGCCGTGGAACCGGCTTTGCCGGGCCACTGGCGTTGCCCCCCTGGGGGGGAGCGCCGAAGGCGCTTCGGGGGGGGCAACTTCACAGTGCCCTTGAAATGACTTCCTTCATGATCTCGCTGGTGCCGCCGTAGATGCGCTGCACCCGTGCGTCGGCATACATGCGGGTGACCATGTACTCGTTCATGAAGCCGTAGCCGCCGTGCAACTGCAGCAGTTCGTCCAGCACCTTGCCCTGCGTTTCGGCGCCCCACAGCTTGGCCATGCTGGCAGTGGCGGTGTCCAACTTGCCGGCCACCAGCAGGTGCACGCAGTGGTCGATGAAGGCGCGGCCCACGGTGATCTGGGTGGCCACCTCGGCCAGCTTGAACTTGGTGTTCTGAAAATCAGCCACGGTCTGGCCGAAGGCCTTGCGCTCACGCACATAGTCCAGCGTGGCGGCATAAGCGCCTTCCATGCAGGCCAGGGCACTGACGCCGATGATCAGCCGCTCGTAAGGCAGATCGCCCATCAGCTGGTAGAAGCCTTGGCCCTCCTTGCCGCCCAGCAGGTCGTCGGCCGACACCTTGACATCGCTGAAGAACAGCTCGGAAGTGTCCTGCGATTTCATGCCCAGCTTGTCGAGCACACGCCCCACGCGAAAGCCCTCGCGGCCTTCGGTCTCGACGATCAGGATGCTGGTGCCGCGCGCGCCCTGGTTGGGGTCGGTCTTGCACACCACCAGCACCACGCCAGCCAAAAAGCCGTTGGTGATGAAGGTCTTGCTGCCGTTGAGAACATAGCCCCCGTCCACCTTGTCGGCACGGCTGCGGATGCCCTGCAGATCACTGCCGGCGCCGGGCTCGGTCATGGCGATGGCGCCCACCAGCTCACCGCGGGCCAGGCGCGGCAGGTACTTCAGCTTCTGCGCTTCGGTGCCGTGGTTCAGGAAGTAGTGCGCCACGATGGTGTGCACCGAGTTGGCCCAGCCGCTGATGCCGCGCCGCGCGCACTCTTCGTACAGCACGGCCTCGTGGCGAAAGTCGCCGCCGGCGCCGCCGTATTGCTCGGGCACGTCCGTGCACAGCAGGCCCAGTTCACCGGCCTTGCGCCACACGGCGTGGCCCACATTGCCGCGCTTGCGGGCGGCTTCGTCGTCGGGCACGAGTTCGTCTTCGACAAACCGGGCGCAGGTGTCGCGCCAGCGGTCGAGGTCTTCGTCGCTCCAGCTGCGGGCAAGGTTCAGGGGCATGGGGTCTCCGGTGAAGATCAAAGGTCAGGCGACGGCGCAGGCGGCATCGGCGCGCCAGGCCAGGGTGGTCAGGGCGGCGCGCAGTGCGTCGGGTACCGGCTGCGGGCCCGCCGACGGGCCGGCACCGGTGTGCACCAGCACACAGTCGCCCACGGCCTGCAGGCTCTGGCCGTCGAACAGCGCCACCCGCAGCACGGCCGAGGTGCGGCCGATGTGCGCAAACGCGCCGGCCATGGTCCACACGGCCGGCGGCGGGCGGTGCGCGGCAAAGTGCAGCTCGATGCGGGCCACCACCCACTGCACCCAATCGCGCTCGGGCTCGCCGCCGGCCAGGGCCACGGCCGACTTCAACAGCGCCGAGCGGGCTTGTTCCAGGCCGCGCATCGCGGCGGTTTCGCTGCTGCAGTCGTCGGCGTCCAGATCACCGTAGCGCGAGGCATAGGGTTGCTGCACCGGGTAACGGTGCAGGTCACCGCTGCCGGCCGGGCGCTGGGGCGCGGGGCTGTCCGCACCGGCCTGAACCGCCGGCGCCAGCGCCGCCAGCATGGCCGGTGGCAGGGCCTGGGCTGTCACGCCCTGGCGGCCCCAGGCGGCCAGCCAGGCCTGCTGGGCCCCCAGGGCCTGGCCGTTGTCGAACAGGCCGCTGGCCAGGCTCAGACCATCGGGCCCGGCGGCCAGCAGGCGCACGGCACTGTGCAGCGGCTGCGGGTAGTGGGCTTCGTGCCAGAACTCGGTGGTCACGGCCACCGGCCGGATGCGCAGCGCGCCATCGGCGGGCAGGCAGCCATGCTGCAGTTGCCATTGCAGGCGGGCTTCTTGCTGCAGGGCGTAGAGGGCGATGTGGTTGATGTGGCGCAGGGTGTCCACATCGGCAAAGCGGGTGGCCGCCGGCTGGGCCGGCTCGTAGGCCGCGAGGTCGTGGCGCCAGGTGTCCTTCTTCATGGCAGCTCGGCCAGGGTTTCGGCAACCTGGCGCAGGTGCACCTGCAGCCCGCCGAAGTGTTGTTCGATCAGGGTCAGGCGCTTGAAGCCATGGCCCACCGCCAGTTCGTCGGTCATGCCCATGCCGCCGTGCAGTTGCACCGCGCCCTGGCCCACCGTGCGGGCCGCGCGTGCCACCGCCACCTGGGCCGACGCCACGGCCCGGCTGCGCTGCGGGGCGGGGCCGTGCATCGCCGCCAGGGTGGCGCCCACCAGGGCATTGGCCTGGATCATGGCCAGGTGCATGTCTGCCAGCCGGTGCTGCACCACCTGGAAGCTGGCAATCGCCACCCCGAACTGCTTGCGCTGGCGCACGTAGTCGATGCTGTCGCGCATCAGGCGCTGCATCACGCCCACGGCTTCGGCGCCGGTGGCCAGCAGCAGCTCATCGCGGGCCTGGGCCAGCAGCGGCAGCGCATCGTGGCCGGGTTCGCCCAGCACCGCCAACACGGGGGTGTTGTCGAAATGCAGTTCGCTGGCCCAACCCCCATCGGCCAGGCGCAGGTCTCGCCGCGCGATGCCGGCCGCCGAGGGCTGCACCAGCGCCAGGCGCAGGTTGCCGCTGTCGTCTCGTGCGCTGACCAGCCAGTGCGTGGCGTAGGGCGCAGCGCGTACCAGGGCCTTGCGGCCGCTGAGCACCGCAGCACTGCCTTGGGTCTGCAGGCGGGTGCCCACCTGGGCCAGGTCGTGGCGTGCATCGGGCTCCAGGGCCGCCAACACCGGGCGCACCGCGCCATCGACCACGCCGCCCAGCAACTGGTGCGGCAGTTCGCCGGGCAGGCGCTGTAGCAGCCCGGCCCCGCCCACCAGGCAGGCGGCGTAGGGCTCGGGCACCAGGGCCGCACCCAGGGTTTGCAGGATCAGCAAGTGGTTGGCCAGCCCGCTGGCTGGCCCGGCCACCAGGCCGCCGGCCGATTCAGGCAAACCGGCGCCCAGCAGGCCCAGGCCACTGGCCAGGCCTTGCCACAGCGGGGCGATGGCCTCGGGCGTGGCCAGCAGGGCGGCACGGCGGTCGAAGGGCACCTCGGCGTCCAGCCAGCGCGCCAGGCTGTCGCGCAGCTGGGCCTGGGTGTCGTCGGGTTGAAACATCGGTGTGAGGGTCATGGTGCGGGGCCTCAGACGGTGCCGGGCCGCCCCAAGGCGGCTGAGCGCCCCCTCGGGGGGCAGGAGCGATGCGACGTGGGGGTGGACATGTCAGTTCGCCAGCAGGTGCTGGGCAATCAGGTTGCGTTGCACCTCGTTCGTGCCGGCGTAGATGGATGCGGCCCGGTCGTTGAGGTAGGTGCTCATCGCCCAGATGGCGTCTTCGGGCAGGCCCAGCAGTTCGTGCGCGCAATCGGCCATGGGCAGGCGCATGGCGCCGTAAGGCCCGGCGATGGTGACGGCGATTTCGGTCAGGAACTGGCGCAGCTCGGTGCCCAGCAGCTTGCCCACCGACGGTGCGATGGGCTGCTCTTCACCCCGGATGCGGGCGGCCAGCACCTGTTGCTCCAGCGCGCTGAGTGCGTCGATGCGGCACTGGGCATCGGTCAGCAGGCGCTGGATGTCCAGGCGCTCGCCATCGTCGGCGGGCCGGCCGGCCAGGGCCTGCCCGGCCAGGACGCGCATGCGCGCCAGGCGGGCACGCAACTGGGGCGTGTAGGCGCCCCCGCGTTCGTGTACCAGCAGGTACTTGGCGATCGTCCAGCCCTTGTTTTCTTCGCCCAGCAAGGCACTGGCCGGCACCCGCACATCGTCGAAGAACACCTGGTTGAGCTCATGGTCGCCCGAGATGCTGATGATGGGCCGCACGGTGATGCCCGGCGTGTCCATGTCGAACAGCAAAAAGCTGATGCCCTGCTGCGGCTTGCCCGAGGCATCGGTGCGCACCAGGCAGAACATGCGGTTGGCCCACTGCGCGTGGGTGGTCCAGATCTTGGTGCCGTTGATGATGTAGTGATCACCTTGCCTGACCGCCCGGCACTGCAGCGATGCGAGGTCGGAACCCGAGCCCGGCTCGCTGTAGCCCTGGGCCCAGTAGTCGGTGCCCGCGCGGATGGCCGGCAGCCAGCGCTGCTTTTGTTCGGGCGTGCCGAAGGCCAGCACCACCGGCGCCACCATGCGCACGCCCTGCGGCGCCATCAACGGGGCCTGGGCCGCAGCGCATTCGCTGGCGAAGATGTCGTGCTGGCGCGGGCTCCAGCCGGTGCCGCCCCATTCGACCGGCCAACTCGGCACGCTCCAGCCCTTGCGGGCCAGGATGCGCAGCCACGCCAGGCCGTCGTCGCGGTCGGTGAAGATGCCGGCCGTGCGCCGGCCCGCCAGGCGCAGTTCGGGGGTCAGTTCGGCGGCCAGAAACTGCCGCACCTCGGCGCGGAAAGCATCGTCGTCCATTTCACTCCTGCGCTCGGGCTTGTTCTTGGTCAGCGGCCAGTCTCACAGATGGCCCCAGGTGCTTGAATCGTCGAAAGCGACGATGTAGGCCGGCGCCCCTGCGGATTCAATCGCTTGCCCGCCAGTCATTTGCCGCAGGACGCCCACTGCCTTGTGCACCGCACGGGCCACCCAGGAGCCACACCATGCGCAGCCCCGCCCCCCCCGCACCGCCCGACACCATCGGCGAGCGCTTGACCCAGGCCGCCCGCCAGCGCAGCAACCTCAGTGCCTACATCGGCGACCAGGGCCACCACAGCTGGGCCTGGGTGGATGCGGCCAGCGACCAACTGGCCTGCGGCCTGCTGGGCCTGAAGCTGCAGCGCGGCGACCGCATCGGCATCATCGGCCTGAACCAGATCGAATGGCTGCTGCTGTTCTACGCCGCCGCCAAGATCGGCGTGGCCGTGGTGGGCCTGAGCGTGCGCTACCGCGACTCTGAACTGGAAGCCATGCTGGGCGACAGCGAGGCCAAGGCGGTGTTCACCCTGTCCGATCACGAGGGCTTCGATTTCATCGGCATGTTCGCCCGCTTGGGCCCGCGTCTGCCAGCGCTGCGCCACGTCATCGCCATCGACGGCATCGGCCTCAACAGCTTCGGCGCCCTGGCCGCCACGCCGCTGGAGGCAGGCCGCCTGTCGGCCGTGCGGCGCCGGGTGGTTGAAGCCGACCTGGCCATGGTGATCTACACCTCGGGCACCACCGGTCGCCCCAAGGGCGCGGGCCTCACGCACCGCAGCTTGCTGGCCAGCGCGCTGGCACAGGCCCAGCACACGCGCGTGAGCGATGCCGACCTGATCCACATGGGCAGCCCGTTCAACCACGTGGGCGGCATCACCTGCGGCGTGCTCACCCACCTGGTGGGCGGCGGCACCATGGTGCTGGTGCCCGAGTTCAAGGCCGACCGCGTCGTCACCCTGATGCAGCAGCACCCGCCCACCATCGTGGCCGGCGTGCCCACCATGCTGACCTTGCTGCTGATGAACGCGCGGGTCGACGCGGTCGATTTCTCACGCACGCGGCTGGTCTTTTCAGGTGGCTCGAACGTTGACGCCGTGCTGCTCGAGCGGCTGGGCCAGCGCATGCCCAATGCCACGTTGATGAATCTGTACGGCCTGACCGAAACCTCGGGCGCCATCGTGATGACCCCCTGGAAGCGCAGCCAGGCCGACCTGATGGGCACCATCGGCCTGCCCCTGCAGGGCGCGCAGATGCGCATCGCCGGGCCCAGCGGCGAGGCACTGCCGCCCAACACCGTGGGTGAGCTGTGGTTCAAGGGCGCTGGGGTGGTGGCGGGCTACATCGGTGCGGCCAGCGGCGCGGGTTTCACTGCCGATGGCTGGCTGCAGACGGGTGATCTGGGGCAGGTGGATGCGCGTGGCGTGGTCACGCTCAAGGGCCGCAAGAAGGACATGTACATCCAGGGCGGCTTCAACGTCTACCCGGCCGAGGTCGAGGCGCTGATCAACCGCCATCCCAAGGTGATGATGGCCGCCGGCATCGGCGTGCCCGACCCGGTGCTGGGCGAGGTGGGCCGCCTCTACATCATCCCCAAGCCGGGCTGTACCTTGCAGGCTGGCGAGGTGCGCGAGTGGTGCGCCCGGCACCTGGCCGACTACAAGGTGCCGCGCCAGATCGTGCTGCGCGAGGCGCTGCCCATGACACCGGCCGGCAAGATCCACAAGGCGGCGCTGCGCGACGAGGCGGTGGCCTGAAATGCCCGCCCCCACGTCGCTTCGCTCCTGCCCCCCCGAGGGGGCGCTCAGCCGCCTTGGGACGGCCCGGCGCCGGCTGAGCCAACACAGCGGCCCGGCCGCTACAGCCGCTTTGCAAAATCGGCGGCATCGAAGCCCACGGTGATGGCGCCATCGGCCCAGCGCACCACCGGGCGCTTGATCACGCTGGCCTGCACCAA
>JANOAQ010000483.1:0-13327 GCA_031411195.1 Burkholderiaceae bacterium
GTTGGTCACCTCGCTGGCCTGCTCGGGCTTGGTCTCGTTCAGTGCGGCGGCCCATTCGGCGGCCATGCGGTCCTCTTCGGACATCGCGGCGTTGTCGTCACTCATGGTCTGCTCCCAACCAGCCCGCGTCGGGGCCGGTCAACAGTCGGTCGATCTTGATGGCGTAGCGGCCATTGGAGGTGCCGTAGTGCGCGTCGAACACCGGCACACCGTCCACCTTGGCCTGGATCATGGGCAGCAGGTCCAGCTCGATGAAGTCGCCTGGCTTGAAGCTGAGCAACTGCTCCACCGTGGCATCGGCCTTGGCCAGCTCGGCCACCAGCGGCAGGTCGGCGCTCTGGATCTGCTTGCGCAGCAGCTTGATCCAGCGGCGATCCGGCTCGGCGTCGCCCTGCATGGCCGAATACAGCACATCCCGGATGGGCTCGAGCGTGCTGTAGGGAATGCAGAAGTGCACCGTGCCCGTGGTGTCGCCCACCTCCAGCGTGAAACTGGTGGCTACCACCACTTCGCTGGGCGTGGCGATATTGCAGAACTGGGGCTGCATCTCGCTGCGCTGGTATTCCAGCTCAACCGGGTAGATGCCGGCCCAGGCCTTTTTGTACTCGACGATGATGCAGTCGACCAGGCGCTCGATCACGCGCTGCTCGGTGGCCGAAAAGTCGCGCCCCTCGATGCGGGTGTGGTACTTGCCGTTGCCGCCGTAAAGCGCGTCGATGACGGCAAACACCAGCGAGGGATCGCACACGATAATCCGCTGCCGCGCAGGGGCTTGACCGAGACGATGTTGAAGTTGGTGGGCACCACGATCTCGCGCAGGAAGGCGCTGTACTTGATGACCTTGGCGCCGCCGATGGACACCTCGGGGCTCTTGCGGATCAGGTTGAACAGCCCCAGGCGGATGTTGCGGGCGAAGCGCTCGCCGATGATCTCCATCGTGGGCATGCGCCCACGCACGATGCGCTCCTGGCTCGCGATGTTGTAGTCGCGGATGCCTTCGGTCTTGACCTCTTCGGTCTCGATCTTCTGGCTCTCGCCAGTGATGCCCTGCAGCAGCGCATCGACTTCGTCCTGCGACAGGATCTGCTGGTTCATTTTTGGCAACCCATCGATGCATCCGCTCCACTGGCCAAGCCCAGCGCGCGCCGTGGAACCGGCTTCGCCGGGCCGCTGGCGGCGCCCCCCTGGGGGGCAAGGCCGGACGCCAGACAGCACCTGCGTGCTGGCTGGGGCCTGCCGCGCCGGCCAGACTCTGGCTGGCCGTGGACGGCGCCGAAGGCGCTACGGGGGGGGGTTCTCACTGGACGATGAAGTTGGCGAAGTGAACCGCGCTGACGGGAAGGGCCGGTGGCGCCTTCTTTTTCTTTTTCTTCTTTTGCGGCGCGTCTGCGGCGGCGGCCTGGGACTCTTCTTCCTCTTCGTCGACTTCGTAGCCCAGCGGCCGCACGGCTGCGTAGAGGATGGACGTGGCCAGTTTCTCCTTGCCTTCGCGGGTGAGCAACTGGGCGGCTGTCTTGTGCGACAACACCATCAAAATGTTGTTGCGGATCGCCGGCATGTAGATCTTCAGCTCGTCGGCGGTCTTGGCATCGTCGATTTCCAGGGTGACCGCGATCTGGGCGTAGCGCTCGCTGTCCTTGTCCGCCAGGTTGACGGTGAACGGGTCGAGTGGCACGAATACCGGCGGGTGCTTGGGATCGTGCTTGGGCTTGGCCTTGGCGGCAGGCTCGTTGGCCGCCGCCGACTTGCCATGGCCGTCTGCATCGGCGCCTTCTTCACTTTCGGCGGGCTTCTTCTTGAGCAGCATGAAGGCTGTGCCACCGCCGCCCAGAACGAGCAGCAGCACGGCGGCGATGATGATGATCAGTTTTTTCTTGCCACCTTTGGCGGGCGAGGCGGCATCGGCGGTGGCGGCAGGGGCGGCGGACATGCATGACTCCAGATCAGGCCGGCAGGCGGCAGGGCGGATCGCCGCGCACCCAGGGCAGGCGGCGTCCTTATCAGCCCATTATTCGGATCGGGGGCGTCAACGATGCCTTGAACAGCGGGGCCAAAGCGCCGTGTTTCGACGCCCCGGCGCGGGCGCGCCGGGCATGGCGCGGCCCGCCACGCCCTGGGCCGCTGCGGTGGGTTTGCGTCTGGTTTGCGCCAGGGTGGTGCCTGGGTGGTGCCTGGGTGGCGCCTGGGTGGTGCCTGGGTGGTGCCTGGGTGGCGCCTGCGTACCGCCTGGGCGCCGCCTGGGCGCAGCTTGGGTGCCGCTTGGGCGCCGGCTTGCAGCAGTGGCTGGCGCTGTGAACTCAGGCCACCAGGTCGACCAGACCGCGCCTTGCCGTGACCACCGGGGTGGCCGGGTCGGTCACCTGGCCGGTGCGTGTGGGGTCGGCAAGCCCGGTGCTGCGACCGGGCTGCGGGGTCTGGCCACCGGGTTGCTGCTGCTGGCCTGGCGCATGCTGGAAGACACCACCACCTGCCAGCGTCAGGCCGGCATCTTGCAGGGCGCCGGCCAGCGCTGGCAGCGAGGCTTCGATCACGTCGCGCGTGGCAGCCATGTCGGCCTGAAAGTCAACCCGCGCGGCACTGCCGTCCAAGGCGATCTGTACTGTGATCGGGCCCATCTCGGCCGGGTTGAGCTGCAGGCGAGCGGTCTGCACACCATCGCGGGTGAAGACGCTGATCTGGGCGCCCAGGGCGGGTGCGAAGTCGGGGCTGTTCAGCGGCACGGCGATGCGGGCCTCGGCCTGCGGCTGCGCGGTGGCCGCCGACAGCATCGGTGCGAAGGCGTTGCTGACCTGGGCGGCAGGCGCCCCGACCGGGGCCTGGGGCAGGCTGCCAGGCGACGGGCCGGTGGCGGCAGCTGCTTGCAGTGCGTCAGTGTGGGCCGACTCAAGGCGCCCGCTGGCTTCGGTGCGCGGCGCGGGGGCTTGCAGGCCGGCCTGGGCGGGCAGCGCGCCTTCGCTCGTCCGATTCGGCACGGCCGCGTTGGGCAGGGCCGTGTCAGGCGCCTTGGCGTTGGCGGCCAAAGTGGCGTCGGCTCTGGCATCGGCTCGGGCATCGGCCCGGGCATCGACCCCCGGCGTCAGGCCTGATCGCTCGGTCACGGTGTCGACGGGCTGGCGCGTCGGCACCCTCGATTCGGCGCCCATGGCCCGGGGGCCGTCGGGCCGGTCGGCGCCTTGCATGGCGGCCCATGGCTCGCTGCGGCGGGTCAGCGACTGTTCGCCGGCATTGCGGGCGCCCGGTGCGGCCGGATCGTCTGGATCGTTCGGCTCGTTCAGGCGACGGGTTTGGGCAGGCGCATTGCCGGCAACGACCAGTGGCGCTGCGGTGGCGGGCGTGGGCGCGGCGGCCAGATTCCGGCCGGTGTCGGTGGCCGCGGGCAGGGTCGGGGTGAGCAGTGCCTGCACGGGCTGGTTGGGCGAGGTCGTGGGTGGCAGGACGGCAAGCGCCGTGGTTGTGGGGATGGGTGTGGGGATGGGCGACAGCGAGCTGGCTGCGGTCGCGTCGGCCTGCGCTGTGGTGGCCCGTTCGGCATTGGCGAGTTCCAGTCCGAGCTCGGGCTCGGGCCGCCACCGGCCACGCTGGCCGATCGCGGCCGTGTCGGCGATGGGCGCGGTGTTGACGCGTCGTGCATCTTCTGCAGCGGTTCTCGCGCCGTCGTGCGGACTCGAGTCGGCGGGGTCGACCGTTGCGTCGGTCGCCGGGTTGGCCAGGCCTGATTCGGCTACGCCGGTGGCCCGCTGGTCCGGGCTTGTCAGCCTGCCCAGGCCAGGCACCGGCCGCCCCGGCTGAAGGGCCCCCGGCTGAAGGGCACCCGGCGCTGCGGTGTCTTGTGCCAAGGGCGCGTTGCCGGACGCCAGCAGGGGATCGCTGTCTGCCGACAGCGGGGTGTCGTCACCGACCGGGCGCCAGTGGTTCACCATGGCCTGGGCCTGCAGCCAAGGCTGCAGCGGGGCTGGGTCGGTTTTGAGCGCCAAGGTGTCGGCGGCGGCCGGATCCGGGGTGATGTCCTCGGCCAGCCGGGCGCCCTGGGCGTCCTGGGCATAGGGCTCTGGTGCTTCGGTGGCGAGTTTCGGCTTGAGCGCGGCGGCCAGTCTGGCCGCCGCAGCAGCCGCCGCAGCGGCAGTGGTGCGGGGCAGGCGCTGGATGAACCGCTCGTCGCCAGAAGTGGCATCGGGTCGTCCAGGGCCACGGCTACCTGGCAGCGCTGGGGGCTGGGGCGTGGACGCGGCGGCGGCTTCGACCAGCGTCTTGTCGGCGATGCCTTCGATCCGTGCTGCACGGCCGTCGCCACGTCCTTGGGCAGCGGTTGCTGCAGCCACTTCTGCGCCAACGGCACTGGCAGCCGCATTGGCATCGTCATGCGACTCCTGGGCGGCCGGGGCAGGGCCCTCGGCCCGAGGGGCCTTGCTCGCCTGGGATTGGCCGGCAGGCTTGTCGGTGGTGCGGTCGCCGGCTTTGGCAAGACGGCCTGCAGGCGGTGGTGCCGCAGCCTCGGCGGGCGCTTGCCTCGGCGCCCGGGTCTCGTTGTTTGCTGCTGACGCGCGTGGTGGGGCTGCTTCTGGGGGGTGGCTTTCGTCGGCGCGTGCAGCGCTGGCCGGCGCGTCGGCCTGCTTCAACTCTGAAGACTTGAGGTCGGCTGCGCGCAGGTCCGCCTGCTGCTGCATCAGCGCGGCAAAACCCTGGCGGGCTTCGATGGCGGCGCGCTGGCCGGGTACGTCGGCAGCCAGGTTGGGCAGCAGCTTGGACGGCAGCTTGGGTGGCAAGGCGGCGGCCGTCGACTGGGCGGGCAAGTTGTTGAGCATGGTGGGCGTCCTGAACAAGTCAGTTGGGCTGGGCGGCCAACGGGTGGATGCGGTTGGCGCTGCTGCGCTGAGCGGCTTCGTCGGTCTGGCGCTGGTCGCGCCGGGCGGCAAACTTGGCCAGCTCGGCCTGGCGTCGCTCGATGAGCTTGCGCACGCCAGCCACCCGCATCTCACGCGCGACCAGGGTGTCTCGCGCCTGCTGCACCCGGTTGCCGAGATGGCGGCTGTTGCTCAACTGCAGGGTGATGGCCTGGTCCAGCCGTTGGCCAAACCCCCGGTGGCAATGCAACAACTCGGTGGTGCCGTGCTCCTGGAAGCGGGCCGTCCAGCGCTGGTCGTACTCGCTTCGGTAGCCTTGCAACTGCTGCGCCTGCTGCTCGGCTTGCTGCACCAGCGCTTCAGCCTGGCGCATGGCGGCCAGGGCGGTGTCGCGTTCGGCCTCGGCACGCTGAAGCAAGGTTTGCAGCAGGACGATGGAATTCATGGACATGGCTTCAGGCTCCAATCACCCGGGCCAGCTGGGCCCGGCTTTGCGCCAACGGCGCGCGTTCATGCATGTCCTGCTGCAGCAGGGCGGTCAGTTGCGGATGCAGGGCGATGGCCTGGTCCAGCTCTAGGTCGTGCCCGGCCTGGTAGGCGCCCAACTGGATCAGGTCGCGGGCCTTGTTCACCCGGGCCAGGGCGGCGCGGGCTCGGCGGGCGATTTCAACCTGCTCGCGCGGGGACACATTGCCCATCACCCGCGAGATGGATTTCTCCACGTCGATGGCCGGGTAGTGGCCGGCTTCGGCCAGCTCGCGCGACAGCACGATGTGGCCGTCGAGGATGCCGCGCGCCGCATCGGCAATCGGGTCTTGCGGGTCGTCGCCCTCGCTGAGCACGGTGTAGAAGGCGGTGATCGAGCCCACGCCGTTCAGGCCGTTGCCCGAGCGTTCGACCAACTGCGGCAGCTTGGCAAAGCAGCTGGGCGGATAGCCCTTGGTGGCCGGGGGCTCGCCGATGGCCAGGGCGATTTCGCGCTGGGCCATGGCGTAGCGGGTCAGGCTGTCCATCAACAGCAGCACGTGCCGGCCTTGGTCGCGAAAGTGCTCGGCCACGGCGGTGGCGTAGGTGGCGCCCTGCATGCGTACCAGCGGAGGGGCGTCGGCCGGAGCGGCCACCACCACGCTGCGGGCCAGGCCTTCGGGGCCGAGGATGTCCTCGATGAACTCTTTCACTTCCCGGCCACGTTCACCGATTAGCCCGACCACGATTACATCGGCCTCGGTGTAGCGGGCCATCATGCCCAGCAGCACCGACTTGCCCACGCCGGTGCCGGCAAACAGGCCCAGGCGCTGGCCCCGGCCCACGGTGAACAAGGCGTTGATGGCGCGCACGCCGGTGTCCAGCGGGGTGCGCACCGGGTCGCGCTCCATCGCGTTGATGGGGCGGCGCACCATGGGCTCGTTGCGCACATGCTGCAAGGGGCCCAGGCGGTCCATGGGCTGGCCATGGGCGTCGACCACGCGGCCGAGCAGGCCATCGCCCACGGCCAGGTGCAGGCCACGGTCTTCGCTGCGGCGCCACAAGGCGTTGTCGCGGCCCAGCACGGGGGGGGTGTGTTGCACGGCGCGCGGGCTGACGCGGGCACCGCTGCTCAGGCCGGCCAGGTCACCGGTGGGCATCAGGAAGGCGCGGTCGCCGTTGAAGCCGACCACTTCGGCCAGCACGGTGGCGCCGTTGTCGCCGTGCACCTCGCACACCGCGCCCACCGGGGCCCGCACGCCAGCGGCTTCGAGCACCAGGCCGGTGACCCGCACGAGGATGCCTTCGGTCTGCAGTGGTGATTGCACGCCGGCGTAGGCGGCCAGGTCGTCCAGGTAGTGGCTCCAGCGGGCCAGGCGAGGTGAGCTGGCCACGGCAGCGGCGGCAGCGGTAGCAGTGGTAGCAGCGGTAGCAGCGGTAGCAGCGCTAGCAGCGGCAGCGGCAGCGGCAGCGGCCAGCGCCAGCTCGGCGTCGGCGCTGTAGCCGCTCACGCGTCGCCTCCGCCATCGGCCAGATCAAGCACATCGTCGTCCTGCCAGACCACCGCTGTGCCCAGGGCCTGGGTGGCCTGTGCCCAGCGCATGGCCAGACCCGCATCGATCACACCCACGTCCGATTCAACACGGCAGCCGCCCCGGGCAATGGCCGGGTGGGCCAGCAGGCGCGCGCCTCGTGCCAACAGTGCTTCTTCGCAGCCGCGGGCCACCAGCGCATGGTCGTGCGGGTTGACCTGCACGTTGATGTGACGCGCACTCATCAGCACGGCATTGATGGCCTCGCGGGCCACGTCGGCCACCAGCGTGGGTCGGGTGGCCAGTTCACTGCGCACCACCTGGCGGGCCAGTTCGGTGGCAACGCGGGCCACGCTGGCGGCCAGCTGCTGCTCCAGTTGCCCCAACTCCTTGTCCAGCGTCAGCAGCACCTGGCCCATCTGGCCGCTGGTCTGGGTGGCGAAGCTCTCCTTGAAGCTTTCCAGCGCCACCAGGCCGTCGCGGTAGCCGTCCTGGTAGCCCTGCTGGCGAGCGGCTGTCACCTGGCGCTCCATCTCGGCCTGCATCTGGGTGCGCAGTGCATCGAGCTGCACGGCGGTGTCAACCGCAGCACTGGCTGGCGTGGGCGGCGCTGCCGCACTGGCCGATGCCGGGGCGGCTGCCGCGGCCGACCGGGGTGTCAGTCGCGTGGGGGGTGCGCTCGAATCGCCAAAGCCGTGCGATGTCGGCCAGGGCGGCACCGGCGCGCTGGGTGCCTGTTCTCCGCCGCGTGCTGCGCGCACCGGCGCACCGGGCGCACCAGGGTGGCTGGGTTGCGTGATGGCGGCCAGATCGGCAAAGGCGTCGGGCATCCAACTCGAGAAATCACGCAACTCTTCGCGCGGGATGAACCGCGTATAGGCCATGCCGGCACGGGTGCCCACCGTGGGCGGCGCCGGTGGGTTGTCGGTCTCAGGCCTAGAGGAACTCATCCGCGCCTCCGCTGGCGATCACGATCTGGCCTTCGTCGACCAGGCGGCGCACGATCTTGAGGATCTCCTTCTGCTCGGCTTCCACATCGGACACGCGCACCGGGCCGCGGCCGTCCAGGTCTTCCTTGAGCGTTTCGGCGGCGCGGCTGGACATGTTGCGGAAGACCTTCTCGCGCATTTCGGGCATGGCGCCCTTGAGGGCCAGCACCAGCGATTCGCTCTGCACTTCCTTCAGGATGGCCTGGATGCCCTTGTCGTCGACCTTGATCAGGTCGTCGAAGCCGAACATGTTGTCCATCAGCTTCTGGGCCAGGTCGGGGTCGCTCTCGCGCACGTAGTCGAGCACGCTGGTCTCCAGCGCACTGCCCAGCAGGTTGATGATCTCGGCCGCGGTCTTCACCCCGCCCAGCGAGGCCTTCTTCATCTTCTCGCCGCCGGCCAGCACCATGCTCATCACCTCGTTGAGGTCTTTCAGGGCATTGGGCTGGATGCCGTCGAGCGTGGCGATGCGCACCATCACCTCGTTGCGCTGGCGCTCGGTGAAGAACTTCATGATCTCGCCGGCCAGGTCCGGTTCCAGGTGCACCAGCAGGGCCGCCACGATCTGCGGGTGCTCGTTGCGCATCAGCTCGGCCACGGAACCGGGGTCCATCCACTTCAGGCCCTCGATGCCGGTGACATCGTTGCCCTGCAGGATGCGGTCGATCAGCAGGTTGGCCTTGTCTTCGCCCAAGGCCTTGCGCAGCACGCTCTTGACATATTCGTCGGTGTCGGCCACCAAGGCGTGCTGGTCCAGCGCGTTGCCGGCAAAGCGTTCAAGCACCTTGCGCAATCGCTCGCGAGGCACGATCTTCAGGCGCGCGATGGTCTCGCCCAGCTTCTGCACTTCCTTGGGGGCCAGGTGCTTGAACACCTCGGCCGCTTCTTCTTCACCGATGGACATCAACAGGATGGCCGCGTCTTCAGCGTCAACTTCTTCCATGGCGTGGCTCGGTCAGGGGTAGGGGCGGGCGGCGCTGGCTCAGGCCTTGGCCGGCTCGCCATCCATCCAGGAGCGCAGGATGTTGGCCACAGCCACCGGGTTGGACTTTGCAAGTTCCCTGGCGTCGGTCAACTTGCTCTCGACGAACTGGTTCTCCAGGGCCAGTTGCTCGGCGGCGTCGGGGCCGGGCAGGGCTTGGGCGTCGTCCACCACCGCGTCCAGCTGGGCGGGCGCCTCGGGCTCGGGCGGCGGCGGATCGGGTCGCAGGGCCGGGCGAACCACGCCCAGCAGCAGCATCAGGGCCACCAGGGTCATGGCCGCAGGCATGCCACCGGCCTTGAGCAGATCGATCAACCAGGGCGCCTTCCACACCGGCAGCACCTCGGGCTCGCCCTTGGGCTCGGCGCGGAAGGGGATGTTGACCACCCGCACCGAATCGCCCCGGTCCTTCTTGTAGCCCACCGCCTCTTGCACCAGGCTGGTGAGCTTGTCCATCTCTTCGGCCGACAGTGGCGCGCTCACCGGCTTGCCGGTCTTTGCATCGGGCGTGCTGCGGTGGTTGACCAGAACCGCCACGTTGATGCGGCGGACCTCACCCGTGGCCTGGCGCTTGACTTCGACGGTCTTGTCCAACTCGTAGTTGGTGCGGTTCTCGCGGCGCGCGCCGGTTCCGGTCAGGCCGGCCTGGGCGGCCTGCAGCGGGGGTACCGAGGCGCCTGTGGCCGGTGCCGATGCCGGCGTGGGGGCCTGGTTGCTGGCGGCGCCCGGCACGCCCGTGGGCTGAGGCTGGGCAACGCCGGCGGCTTCCAGGCTTTGGGTGCTGCGGATCGCGGCCTTGGCGTCGGCACCCTGGTTCTTGCTGTAGGCCTCGCTGGTCGATTCGATCTGGTTGAAGTCGAGCTCGGCGGTGACGGTGGCGCGCAGGTTGTCGGCGCCCAGAGCGGGTTCCAGGATCTCGTTGACGCGCTTGAGCAGGCGCGCTTCGGTCTCGCGCAGCTGCAGGCGCTGCTGGGCGATGGCGTCGCTGCGCAGTTCACTGTCGGGCTGGGTGAGCCAGTTGCCTTCCTGGTCCATCAGCGTGACGTTCTTGGCCTGCAGGCCGGGCACGGTGCCGGCGGCGATGTTGGTGATGGCCGCCACCTGCGAGCGGTCGAGCGTGCGGCCCGGGTGCAGGGTGACGGTGATCGAGGCCGACGGCTCGGCCTGGCGGCGGATCAGGTCGGTCTGCTGGGGCAGGGCCACGTTGACCTTGACCGCCTGCACCGGCGTGATCATCAGGATCTGGCGCTCGACCTTGACGGCCAAGTCCATCATGAACTTGGCCCGCTCTTTCAGCGACGAATCGCCGAACGAGGGCTTGTCCAGCATCTCGCTGCCGTTGGGCGCAGCCTTGGGGATGCCCTGGATGCGCAGTTGCATGCGCAGCTCTTCCACCTTGTCTTCGGGCACCATGATCAGGCCGCCGCGCGGGCTGGTTTGGTAACCGATGCCTGCCTTGCGCAGGTAGTCGAGCGTGGGGCCCAACTCGGTATCGGGCACGGCGCCGGGGTAGAGCGGCGCCATCGGCGTGCGGTGGCTCCAAAGCGCCATCGCCACCATCAGCGCCAGCAGAGCGGCCACACCCACACCCAGCGTGACCTTCTTGCGCGCCGGCAGGGCCTGCAGGCGCGCCATCGGCCCGCGCGGTGTGTCGGGCGTGGCCTCGGCGAGCAGGGCAGCTTCGTTGACGGGGGTGAGGGCGGTGACTGCGGCGTCCATGGTGTCGGTGTGGGGCACTGGGGGGCCGGCAGACAGGGCCCCGTTCGGCTTTCATTGTTGGGCGGTGACTGGCCGAACCATGGGCCAAACAGCCCGCAATTCGCGCTTCAGTTCGCGCCTTCTTGGCCGAGGGCGGGCTCTAGAGTTCCTGCTCATGAAACTCGAGCTCAAGCCCTTCGACTTCGCCCAGGCAGTGGCGCGGGCCGGGCTGCGGCCGGACGGCCACCCGCTGGACAGATTGGCGCCCGCGGCCACCGAGCCGATCGACAAGAACAGCTTCACTGCGGCGATGTCCCAGGCCCTGCGTGCCGTGAGCGATGCGCAGCTGGAAGCCGGCAACATGCAGAAAGAGTTCAGCATGGACAACCCCACCGTGGGCCTGGAACAGACCATGGTGGCGATGAACAAGTCGCAGATCGGTTTCACCGCTGCCCTGACGGTGCGCAACCGCCTGGTGCAGGCCTACACCGACATCATGAACATGCAGGTGTAAGCGCACGGCCGCTGGCCGCAGGCTGGTTCAGGCCGGGCCGCTACGCACCCGTGGTGGCAGATGGCCCAGCGGCAAGGCCGCACCCGCTTTGACTTCGCCCAGCGAAAAGCTGGTGTGGATGTCCTTCACGTTGGGCAGCTTGAACAGCGTGTCCTTGGCCCAGCGCGAGTAGGCGTCGAGGTCGGTGGTCAGCACCTGCAGCTCGAACGTGCCCGCGCCGCTGATGTAGTGGCAACTCACGACCTCGGGCAGGGCACGGATCGCGTCTTCGAGCGCGTGCGTGGCTTCGGCGTTGTTGCGCTCGGCGTCCACCCGCACGAAGGCCAGGGCGCCCAGGCCGATCTTGCGGCGGTCGATCTCGGCGCGGTAGCCGGTGATGTAGCCCTGGGCCTCCAGCCACTTCACCCGGCGCCAGGTGGGCGCGGCTGACAAGCCGATGCGCGTGGCCAGCTCGGCATTGCTCAGGCGCGCATCATGCTGAAGCTCGTCGAGGATGGCCACGTCGTGGCGGTCAAGGGCGGTGCCCTGCCGCTCGCCGGGTTCGGTCACCGTCGTCCGTGTTTTCCCGAATGCCGATGAATTAGGCGCGGTTCTTTCTTTGGAAGCCATTTTTCAGACAGTTTTGTTGCGTCAAGTATCGCGTTGACAGCAAACAAAGAAAAGACTTCTCATCGCCCATTTCCTACACTCTGGCATCCCCCTGGCCTGGAGCCCGACGCCATGAACGCACCGCTGCCTGACGCGATTCGCCAAGCCCTGGAGCGTGTGACGCTCGACGACAAGTACACCTTGCCCGAAGGGCGGGCCTTCATGTCGGGCATCCAGGCGCTGGTGCGCCTGCCCATGCTGCAGCGCCAACGCGATGCTTTGGCGGGGCTCAACACCGCCGGCTTCATCAGCGGCTACCGGGGCAGCCCGCTGGGCGGCTACGACCAGATGCTGTGGCAGGCCAAGAAGCACCTCAGCAGCCAGAACATCGTCTTTCAGCCTGGCGTCAATGAAGAACTGGCCGCCACCGCCGTGTGGGGCACGCAGCAGATGGAGTTCGACCCCGAGAACAAGAAGTTCGACGGCGTGTTCGGCATCTGGTATGGCAAGGGCCCGGGGGTGGACCGCTGCAGCGACGTGTTCAAGCACGCCAACCTGGCCGGCACCGCGCCGCACGGCGGCGTGATCGCCCTGGCCGGCGACGACCACGTGGCCAAGAGCAGCACCGCCGCGCACCAGAGCGACCACATCTTCAAGGCTTGCGGCCTGCCGGTGTTCTTTCCGTCCTCGGCGCAGGAGATCCTCGACCTGGGCCTGCACGCCTTTGCGATGAGCCGCTTTGCCGGCGTGTGGACGTCGATGAAGACCATCCAGGAGGTGGTGGAGTCGTCGGCCAGCATCGACGTCTCGCCCGACCGCGTCAACATCATCCTGCCCACCGACTTCGCCATGCCCGAAGGCGGCCTGCACATCCGCTGGCCCGATGTGGCGCTGGTGCAGGAAGCGCGGCTGTTCGACTACAAGTGGTACGCGGCGCTGGCCTACGTGCGCGCCAACAAGCTCAACCACAACGTGGTCGAAGGGCCGAACGACCGCTTCGGCATCATTGCCAGCGGAAAGGCCTTCAACGACACCCGCCAGGCACTGGCCGACCTGGGCCTGGACGATGCCACCTGCCGGCAAGTCGGCATCCGCCTGCACAAGGTCAACGTGGTGTGGCCGTTGGAGGCCACCATCACCCGCGATTTTGCGCAGGGCCTGCAAGAGATTCTGGTGGTGGAAGAAAAGCGCCAGGTCATCGAGTACCAGCTGAAGGAAGAGCTCTACAACTGGCGCCCCGACGTGCGGCCCAATGTGCTGGGCAAGTTCGACGAGGCCGAGGGCGACGCGTCGGGTGGCGAATGGAGCCAGAGCAACCCCAGCGGCAACTGGCTGCTGCGCGCCCACGCCGATCTGACGCCCACGCTGATCGCCCAGGCCATCGCCAAGCGGCTGAAGAAGCTGGGCTTGCCCGCCGACATCCAGGCCCGCATCGACACGCGCATCGGCCTCATCGAGGCCAAGGACCGGGCTTTGGCGACCGGTGCGGTCGGTGGTGCCGAGCGCCAGCCCTGGTTCTGCAGTGGTTGCCCGCACAACACCAGCACCAAGGTGCCCGACGGCTCACGCGCGATGGCCGGCATCGGCTGCCACTTCATGGCCACCTGGATGGACCGCCAGACCATCGGCTTCACGCAGATGGGCGGCGAGGGCGTGCCCTGGGTTGGCCAGTCGCACTTCAGCAAGCGGCCGCACATGTTTGCCAACCTGGGTGATGG
>JANOAQ010000484.1:0-2425 GCA_031411195.1 Burkholderiaceae bacterium
CTGGCCGATTGCCGGCCCAGCCAGGCCGTCAGCGCAAGCTGGTCGGCATGGTCGGCCGCCAGGGCAGGCGCCTGCTGGTGGCGCTGGCGGCAGGCATTGACGCGGCCGGCCAGATTGAGCGGCGCGCCGCTCTGCGCATCCCAGGCAGGGTAGCGAGCGGCAACCCCCACCATCGACGCGGCGCTGTGGCAATTGGCGCAGGCCTTGTTGGCCGCGCCGGCGGGCGCCTGCCACAGGGCGGCGCCTTCTTGTACCCACAGCAGGCCGGGGTTCTGCGCGTCGTCGCGCTGCAGGGCTTGCAGGGCCGGGCTCATGTCGGCCAGGCCCGATCGGCGGTTTTCGGGCTGGGCGGCCGCACTGGTGCTCAGCGCAACCGCCGCCGCCAGGAGCCATCCCCAATCGCTGCGCAACCTCATGCCGGCTGGATCGCCCGGGTTTCGCGGTGGTAAAAGCCCCAATCGCCCCACCATTCGAAGCTGAGCGTGCCCGGCCCGTCGGCCCGCACCCAGAAGGCCAGGTACGGGTTGGCGGCGATGGCCGGGTAGAGATCGACGTTTGTGACCAAGGCGCCGTCGAGCCGGCATTCAAAACGTGTGGCAATGCTGCGTGGCACCACATTGCCGTAGCCATCGTGGCGCAGGCCGTTTTCCATCGGATGGCCCAGGGTGACGCGCAGCTCACCGGGCACACCACGCTGCAGTTTGTCGGTGCCGTGGATCAGCGTGCGCACACGCGGCTTGGCGGGGGTTGGCTCGGCCATGGCGTCAGCTTTCGATGCACGCGGCCAGGGTGACCAGCACGTCCACGCTGGCCGACCACTGGCTGCCGTCGCTCAGCCGGGCCAGGGCCACCAGGCGCTGAGATGTGGCCAGGCGGATGCGGGTGTCGAGTTGGGCGCGGCCACAGGCTGGGCCGAAGGCGGCGCGCACCACCTCGCGCTGGGGGTTGCGCTCGTTGAAGACGACGATCTCTTGCACATGGTCGGCCGGGGTCATGGGGCTGTCGACCCGCACGCGGATGGGCACGGCATTGCCGTTTTCCACCAGCGGTTGCACCTCGAAAACCACCCGACCTTCGGTGACGGGCCGGCCGGCGGCCCAGGCGCGCACCATCTGCTGCAGGGTTTCGGTCGCCGACACGGCCAAGGCCGGCTGCACCTGCAGCAGCAGCCAGCCGCTGCCGGCGGTGGCCAGCAGTTGGCGGCGCGAAGGGCGGTGGCTCATTTGAGGCTCACCAGCCAGGCGACCAGATCGTCCACCTGGGCGCCGCTCAGCAAGGGCTGGCCCTTCAGCGCGGCGGGCACACCTTGCAAACCCGTGCTGCGGCCATAGGAAGGCATCACGGTGTCCGGATTTGACTGCTCAGGCGCCAGCAGCCGCTGGCGCAATTGCGCGGCCGACAGGCGTGCGCCCACGCCGGCCAGCGGCGGCCCGATATCGCCCTGCATGGCTGCAACCTGGCCCGGCAGGGCATGGCACAGCACGCACATCGACTGGCTGCGGTTGGCGGCCAGGCTGGCGCCGCGCCCCACATCGCCGGCGGCCAGGGCCGGCCCGGCCACCAGGCTGGCCAGCACCCAGCCCCCAAGTTGCGATGCAGCCAAGTTCAGGCCCGCTTGAGCGAGTGGTTCTTCAGCGGCAGGCTGCGGATGCGCTGGCCGGTGGCCGCGAAGATGGCGTTGAGCACCGCCGGCGCCGCCACCGCGATGGTGGGCTCGCCTACCCCACCCCAAAAGCCGCCCGAAGGCATGACGATGGTCTCGACCTTGGGCATCTGGGCCAGTTGCAGGGCCGGGTAGCTGTCGAAGTTGGTCTGCACGATGCGGCCCTTGTCCACCGTGCACTCGCCGTACAGCGCGGCCGACAAGCCGTAGGCAAACGAGCCTTCCACCTGGGCCTCGATCTGCTGCGGGTTGACGGCATGGCCGCTGTCGGTGGCCGCCACGATGCGGTGCACCGTCAGTTCGCCCGCCGGTGACACCGACACCTCGGCACAGGCCGCCACATAGCTGCCAAAACCCATGATCTGGGCCAGCCCGCGGTGCACCGCCTGGCCGTTGATGGCCTTGGCCGGCGTGCCCCAGCCGGCGCGCTGGGCGCAGGCATTCAGCACGGCCAAGTGCTTGGGGCTTTTGGCCAGCAGTTGCTGGCGCAGCGTCAGCGGGTCTTGCCGGGTGGCGTGCGCGATTTCGTCGATGAAGCTTTCGAGGTAGATCGCGTTCTGGTTGAGGTTGACGCCGCGCCAGAAGCCCGGCCGCACCGGCGGGTTGCGCATCGCGTGGTCGATCAGCAGGTGGGGGACGGCATAGCCAAAGGCACCTTCGGCACCACCCTTGTTCAGGCCCTGGAACACCACCGGGTCCAGGCCGTCGCGCATGTTCTGCGGGAACAGCGCGGCCAGGATGGACTGGCCCGAGACGCGCATG
>JANOAQ010000485.1:0-4871 GCA_031411195.1 Burkholderiaceae bacterium
AGGCCGAAGTCGGCTGCGACTTCTGCGGTGCGATGTACCGCTTCGATCCGGTGGATGTGGGCGAGTTGTTCACCCCGGGGCGCGAGGCGCCGCCCGCATCAGGCCAGGTGCACTGAAGGGCACCTGCCCGCAAAGTCAGGCGTTGTAGCTGGCGCCGGGGCGTGCAGGCGCGGCCATGCCACCGGCGGTGTAGACCCGGCCGGTGTTGGGCAGGTCGCCGGGCATCAGGACGTCGATGGCGCGGTCAAGCGCTGCCGTCGCGCGTGCCAGCGCTTCGCGCTGGCGGGCCAACTGGGCGCTGGCACGAGACAGGCGCAGCCGCATGGTTTGCGGCACGCCACCGTTGCGCGCTGCGTGCATGAAGCGTTCGACCGCGTGCGCCAGGGCGCGGTGCAGTTCCTGCGCCTGCACTTCAATGGCCTGCACGTCGCGCTCGCGCAACGACTCGGCCAATGCACCCAGGCGTGCTTCGACATGGGCGACAAGCGGCTCCAACTCGGCCGACGCCGAGGGCAGGGCCCCCATCGGGTCGTCAAGCCCGTTGGCTGGGTTGGCAGTGGGTCTCATGGACGCGGCAGTGTCCGCGTCAGCGAGAGCCGACCTTGCCCAGCAGTTCTTGCGCGTTCGCGATCAACTTGTCGGCGATGGCGCCAGGGTTGACTTCAAACTTGCCGTCGCGGATGGCGTCGGAGATGCGTTGCACCTTTTCGACGTCGAACACGCCCTCGGAGCTGCCGGCCGCCAACTGGCTGACGGTGGACGACAACTCCACCTTGGCGCTGGCTTCCACGCCGGCGCCCGCCCCCGTGGGTGGCGCCGCAGCGGCACCGGATTTGCGTTCGACGACGGCCGACGTGGCCGCAATGTTTTCAAGATGACCGATCTTCATGATGGACTCCAGCAGAGTGGGTCAAGGTAACCGACCCTCAGACATGATCGGGGTATCGGCCTGCCCAATCAGGACTTTAGGGCTTGAGGCCCGAATTTTCCGATCATCCCCTGTTTCGGGGGATTGGCGGTGATATACGGCCCAGATCGCGGCATGGCCCATTGCACGGATCACAAGGCCACCTCCAGCCGACGCTCACCGGCGGCAATGCCGGTGATCACCCGGCCGCTTTCGGTGCGCACTTTGGCAGATTGACCTTCTAGTCCCGGGCCAAGTGCCTGGCCCTCGCTGCTGACCGCATAGCCGGCGCCAACTGCGACGATGCGCACCGTGTCGCCGGCAATGAAGTATTGGCGCATTCGAAGGTCGCCCTGGCGCAGCGCGGCACCTGCCGCCAGGTTGCGGGCGAGGGTGCGGCCGACGGCCGCCGTGGCCAGCATGATGGCCGGGTCGTTGCGGTCAGCCAGGTCCACCTCGGCTTCCACCAGGTGTTTGGCCTCCAGCTTGGTACCCACCGGCAACACGGTGGCCGCTACCAATGATCGGGCCCACAGCCGGATGTCGACCGGCACGGTGACGTTCCAGCGGGTAGGGCCCTGCAGGCAACGAAGCCCGATGCGCGTGTGTCCCAGCGGGCGCATGCCGGCCGGCAGGTAAGGCGCCACCTGTTGGCACGGCGCCAGCCGCATCTGGGCATCGACGCGTCCGATCACCACCTCGACCCGTGGCGCCTTGGCCTGGTTGCCCCAGACGGTGGCCGCAGCCTCCCGGGCCAGTTGCTGCACC
Source organism: Burkholderiaceae bacterium (assembly GCA_031411195.1). Taxonomy (GTDB): domain Bacteria; phylum Pseudomonadota; class Gammaproteobacteria; order Burkholderiales; family Burkholderiaceae_C; genus Pseudaquabacterium. Next base: position 1,676 of record JANOAQ010000485.1, read on the forward strand.
TGGGCTGCGAGGTCTTCGGGCAGGGCGGTTCCCATGGCCGACTGGGCCTGGGCGTGGCCTGGCAAGACAACCAACGCCGGTGCCAGCAGCGTCGCTGCCAGCCAACGCGGCCAACGGCTGGCCCGCGCGAAACGCACGCGAGCGAGGCAGGTTGCAGGCAGCTTGTTCATGGATGAATCTTGCGCCTGGCAGGGCAGCTTCAGTGGCACGAAATGCCCCGTGATGCGCCCGTTGTTTGCGCTCATGTTCGCCCGCCAGCTGCCCACAATCCGGTCGCATCCACTCCCCTGGCCGACGTGCCAGCGAAAGGGGCCGTTCATGCAGAACCGTCTGACCCAAGCGCTCGACTTCCAATCACAGGCCTTGCTGCTTCGGGCAGAGCGCCAACGGCTGATTGCCAGCAACATCGCCAACGCCGACACCCCCGGCTACCAGGCGCGCGAGATGGACTTTGCCAAGGCATTGCGCCAGGCCACGCAGGCTTCGGGTGACGGTGGATTGGCCGTGACGCACCCGGCGCACGATGCCGCCCAGATCGGTGCCACCGAGGCCGAGGGCCTGCTGTACGCGCGGTACAGCCAGGATTCGATCGACAGGAACACCGTCGACATGGACCGCGAGCGTGCCAGCTTCACCGACAACACGGTCAAGTACGAGGCCACGTTGCGTTTCATCAATGGCAGCGTGCGCTCGATGCTCGATGCCATGAAGAGTGCCAACCAGGGTTGATGGGGTGACGTCATGAGCCTGCCCGACCGCCCGATCGTCGAATTCACCGCAGTGCGCAGCACGGAGGATGCCCGATGAGCATGTTCAGGATCTTCGATGTCTCGGGCAGCGCCGCCAGCGCCCAGACCCAGCGCTTGAACGTGGTGGCCACCAACGTGGCCAACGCCGACACGGTGGCCGGTCCCGATGGCAAGCCGTTCAAGGCCCACCACGTGGTCTTCCAGACGGTGCCGATGGGTGAGCCCACCTCGCAGGGCGTTCAGGTGGTGAATGTGGTCGAGAGCAACCAGGAGGGCCGCAAGGTGCACCAACCCCAGCATCCGCAGGCCAATGCCGACGGCTATGTCACGTACAGCAATGTCGATCCCATCGGCGAGATGGTCGACATGATCTCGGCGTCGCGCTCCTACCAGAACAACATTGAAGTGATGAACACCGCCAAAGGCCTGTTGTTGAAGACCTTGCAGATGGGTCAGTCGTGATGCACTACAGGCAGCCCAGGAGGCCCACATGAGCTTGTCCACATCCACCCTCAACAGCCTCAATGCCGGCACGTCGACCGCCAGGTCGGCCACCGACGGCGCCACCACCGCCAAAGAGGCGAGCGAGCGCTTTCTCAAGTTGCTGGTGACGCAGCTGCAGAACCAGGACCCGTTGAACCCGGTGGACAACGCGCAGATGACATCGCAGATGGCGCAGATCAGCACCGTCAGCGGCATCGAGAAGCTCAACACCACGGTTGAGGGACTGAACGGCCAGTTCATGCAGATGCAGGCCATGCAAGGCGCTGCACTGGTCGGCAAGGATGTGCTGCTCAAGGGCGACAAGCTGTCGGTGGTGGACAACCAGTCGATGGGAATCTTCGACCTGGACACCGCTGCCACCCAGGTGAAGGTGGAGGTGCTCACACCGGCCGGTGTGGCGGTGGAGACCATCAGCATGGGCCCCCGCGCTGCAGGCCGCCAGGAGTTCACCTGGGCCAACCCCAATCAGGTGCCCGATCCGGCGTCCTACCGTTTTCGAGTCACCGCCACCAACCAGGCCACGGTCCTGGCCACCACCACGCTCATGCGGGATCGGGTGGAAGCGGTCAATACCAGCGGCAATTCGCTGACGCTGGAGCTTGAGCGCAGCGGGCGTGTTGCCTACACCACGATCACCGCCGTGGATTGAAGCCACCCCTTGTGGCCACTGAATGATCGAAGGGCCGGCTAGCGCCGTCCCAGCCCCGTTTCCGCAGGAGAGAATCCATGAGTTTCCAGCAAGGTGTATCCGGCCTCACCGCCTCGGCCCGCAACCTCGAGGTGATCGGCAACAACGTTGCCAACGCCAGTACCGTGGGTGCCAAAGTGGCGCGCGCCGAGTTTGCCGACGTCTATGCCCGGGCCATCTCGGGCGGTGCCAGTTCCATCGGCCTGGGCGTCAGCCAGACGGCCGTGACGCAGATGTTCTCGCAAGGCAGCTTCAAGTCGACCGACGGGCCGCTGGACATGGCCATCAACGGTGGCGGCTTCTTTCAGCTGAAGGACTTGAGCGGCAACAGCCAATACACCCGCAATGGGCAGTTCAAGGTGGATCGCGACGGCTTCATCACCAACACCCAGGGCGCCCGCCTGCTGGGTTACCCGGCCAACGACCAGGGCGTGCTGGTGCCGGGCCAGGCCCAGCCGTTGATCTTGCCGACGGCGGGCATCAAGCCCAGCGTGACCAAGAACGTCACGCTTGAACTGAACCTGGACGCGCGCCTGGATGTCAAGTACGACGCCACCAAGACGCCCATGATCGATTTCAACGACGCGAAGACGTACAACAACGCCACGTCGGTCAACGTCTATGACAGCAAGGGCCAGGAAGTGTCGCTGACCTATTTCTTCCAGAAGGCCGGTGCAGACACCTGGAACGTGTTTGCCGCTGCCAACGGGGTGTCGATCAATCCCGACGGCGCCGGTGACCCGCAGCCGATTTCCACCATTTCGTTCCCCAGCAATGGCAGCGCACCGATCAATCAGGTCGACCCCAGCCTGCCCCTGGACCTGGTGGCTTTCGATGTGCCGGCCACCTCCAATTTCCAGCGTGCATCGACCGAGCCGATTGCCGGTGTCAAGCTCGATCTGTCGACGCTTACCCAGTACGGTGCGATCTTTGGCGTCACCAATGTCACCCAGGATGGGTTTCCGCCCGGGCAGCTGAACGCCATCAAGGTTCAGCCTGACGGCATCGTGCTGGCCACTTATTCCAGCGGGCAAAGCACGCCGGTGGGCCAGGTCGAACTGTCGACCTTCCGCAATGTGCAAGGCCTGCAGCCGTTGGGTGGCAATGTGTGGGGCGCCACCTTCGAGTCGGGTGATGCCGTGCCGGGCACGCCGGGCAGCGGCAACCTGGGGGTGTTGCAGGCGGGCGTGGTGGAAGAAAGCAATGTCGACCTCACGCAGGAGCTCGTGGCCATGATGGTGGCCCAGCGCATCTA
>JANOAQ010000486.1:0-2770 GCA_031411195.1 Burkholderiaceae bacterium
CTACGACACCTACTTGCGCCATCAACCGAACCAGCAACCCGAGCGCCCATGACCAAGACCTACGAGCAACTGCAATTGAGCCGTGACGGCGACATCGCCATCCTCGCGCTCGACAACCCCGCGCGCCTGAATCCCATCAGCAGCACGCTGCAGCGCAGCTTGCTTCAGGCGGTGGCCGACGTGGCGGCCGACCGCAGCATCCGCGCCCTGGTGCTGACCGGCGCGGGCCGGGCCTTCTGCTCGGGCGCTGATCTGGCCGGCGGCCTGTCCGGCGACGACGGCAGTGGCCAGAGCCCGGGCAACCGCGCGGCGCAGGCCATGCACGCGGTGACCAACCGCATGGTGCTCGACCTGCGCGCCCTGCCCATGCCGGTGGTGTGCGCCGTCAACGGCGTGGCGGCCGGCGGCGGGCTGGGCCTGGCCCTGGTGGGCGACGTGGTGCTGGCCGCGCGCTCGGCCTACTTCTACCTTCCATTCATGGCCAAGCTGGGCATCGTGCCCGACGTGGGCAGCACCTGGTTCTACCAGCGCCTGCTGGGCACCGGCCGCGCCACCGCGCTCACGCTGCTGGGTGACCGGCTCAGCGCCGAGAAGGCAGCCGCCTGGGGCCTGGTCTGGGAATGTGTGGACGACGAGCAGCTGATGCCGCAGGCCTTGGCCATCGCCCGCCGCCTGACCGCCCTGCCCGCACACGCCGCACTCGAAACCCGCCGTGCCTACGACGCCGCCGCCGGCAACACCCTGACCCAACAACTGGCCTATGAGGCCGAGCGCCAACGCGAGCTGATCGATCGGCCCGAGTTTCGCGAAGGCGTGGCCGCCTTCCTGGAGAAGCGGCCGCCGGCGTTTGCGCCGCGCTGAGGCCCGAGGCCAGTGCCGGTTCAGGGCACAGGGCGCACCTATCGACCGCAGCACTGGCTGCAGGACTGGCCGCAGAGGCCGCAGGAGTTGACGCAGGACTGGCCGCAGAGGACTGGCCGCACAATCGGCCGCCATGCCCAGCCCCGCCGGTACGCCGCCCAGCCCCTTGCCCCCTGCGTTGCCGCCGCCTGCGAAGTCTTCGGTTGCCATCTGGGTGACGTTGCGCCACCCGACCTTCCGCACCCTGTGGTGGGCCAGCGCCATCTACTTCATTGCCAATGCCATGCACGGCATGGCGGCCTCCTGGCTGATGGTGGAGCTGACGGGCTCGTCCTTCCTGGCCGCGCTGGTGCAGACGGCGGTGTTCCTGCCGATGTTCGTACTGGCGCTGCCTGCCGGCGTGCTGGCCGACACCACCGACCGCCGCCGGCTCATCCTGGGCGCCCTGGGCGTGCAGGCCTTGTCGGTGGTGGTGCTGGCCGCTTTGCTGCTGGCCGGATGGGGCGGGCCAGCCACGCTGCTGGTGTTCACGGCCATCACCGGCTGCTGCACGGCCAGGCTGTCACCGGCCTGGAACACGGCGGTGGGCGAGATATTGCCGCGCGACGAACTGCCGCAAGCCATCATCGCCATGAGCATCGCCTACAACGGCGCGCGGGCCCTGGGCCCGGCCCTGGCCGGCCTGGTGTACGGCATGGCCAGTGCGGCCGGGGGCAAGCTGGCCGGGGGCGGTACGGTGTTCGCGCTGGCGGTGGTGGGCACCTTGGTGCTGGCCTGGGTCATCCACACCCGCCCGCCCAAGCCGCACCCACCCAGCCGGCTGCCGCCCGAGCGACTTTGGGGCGGCACCCTGGCCGGCCTGCGCTATGCCTGGCATGCCGAGACCATCCTGGCCCAGCTGGTGCGCACGGCGGCCTACAGCGCGGCCGGCTCGGCCTTGTGGGCCTTGCTGCCAGTCATCGGCCAGCAGCGCCTGGGCCTGGGTGCGGCAGGCTTTGGCGCGATGATGGGTTGCCTGGGCACCGGGGCGGTGGCCGCTGGCCTGGTGCTCGGCCCCCTGCGCCAGCGCTTGGGGCTGGAGCGCCTGGTATTGATCTGCGTGCTCACCTTCGCCGCAGTGATGGCCGTGGCCGCCGGCTCGCGCTGGGCCTGGCCGGTCTACCTGGCCCTGGTGGCCGGCGGCGCGGCCTGGATGAGCGTGATGAGCACCTTCAACACCGCCACCCAGACCAGTGCGCCGCCCTGGGTTCGCTCACGCGCCACGGCCATGCATGTGCTCAGCGCCCTGGGCAGCTTTGCGCTGGGCTCGGCCTTCTGGGGGGCGTTTGCCGGCCTGGCCGGGCTGCAGGGCGCCTTGGTGGCAGCATCGGCGTTGATGCTGGGCAACCTGCTGCTGGCGCGGCGCTTCCCCCTGCGCATGGGCGAATTGCACGAAGTGACCCAGGCACCCTTCAAGGACCTGCTGGTGACCGATGCCCCCGACCCCGAAGCCGGCCCGGTGGCGGTGGAGATGATCTACCGCATCCGCCCTGACGACACCGAGGCCTTTCTGGCCGTGGTCACGTTGATGAAGGGCCCGCGCCAGCGCGACGGCGCCACGCTGTGGCGGCTGTACCGTGACCTGGGCGACCCGACGCGCTGGGTGGAGCGTTTCATCGTGACCAGCTGGGCCGACTACCTGCACCAGCGCGCCCGCACCACGGTGGCCGACCAGGCGGTGGAGGCCAGGCTGCGCGAACTGGTGGCCCCGGATGAGCCGGTAACCATGAAGCACTACATCGCCGAGCGGTAGCGCGCCAACGCAAACGCAAACGCAAACGCAAACGCAAACGCAAACGCAAACGCAAACGCAAACGCAAACGCAAACGCAAACGAAGACGCAAACGCACACGCAAGCGCAAGCGCAAGC
>JANOAQ010000487.1:0-5830 GCA_031411195.1 Burkholderiaceae bacterium
GCGCCGCAGTGACGCTGCGCGGCGTGAGGTCTTGCGTGGCTGCCTGTTCGGCGCTGAGGGCCTGCCCGGGCAGGCGGGTGCCGGCGGCCCAGTCGATGTGCAGGGCCTCGATGGACCGCACGGTGCACATCAGCCTGCAGGCCATCGAGGCCCTGCACATCGACTGGGCCGCCGGCACCCGCCTGCCCGGGCAGGCCATCAGCGCCGAACAGGCAGCCACGCAAGACCTCACGCCGCGCAGCGTCACCGCGGCGCTGGTGGGGCTGAAGAGCCGGGCCGCGGTGTTTTCAGTGCAGCGTGAGGTGGCCGCCTACCGCGACGAGCCGCTGCTGGGCATCCTGCCGGGCGTGGCCCTCGATGAGCTCTGGGACGTGGTCGGCCTGGGCGAACGGGGCCTGCAGGCCATGAGCGCACTGGTGGCCGCCGTCAGCCTGGCCGGCCTGGTGGCGGTGATCCTGGCCGGGCTGAACGAGCGCCGGCGCGAGCTGGCCATCCTGCGCGCGGTGGGCGCCGGCCCGCGCCAGGTGCTGGCCCTGCTGGCACTGGAAGGGCTGCTCGTCACCGCCGCCGGGGTGCTGCTGGGCGCCGCCGCCTGCTGGGGCGCCGTGGCGCTGCTGGGCGGCTGGGTGCAAGGGCAGTTCGGCATCGCACTGCGCCTGCTGGCGCCGGGCAGCGCAGAATGGCAGCTGATGGCCGCCGTGCTGGCCGGCGGCCTTGTCGCCAGCCTGCTGCCCGGCTGGCGCGCCTACCGCCTGTCGCTGGCCGACGGCCTGTCACCCCGGATCTGATGCCCATGAAATCGCCTGCTGACCTGCTGCACCGTCGCCAACTGCTTGGCACGTTGGCCGCCACCACCCTGGCCGCATCAGCGTTGCCGCTGTGGGCGCAGACCGCTGCCACCAAACCGGCCGCGCCCAAACCCGGCGCCGCCGGCGGCTTCACCGAGCTGCGCTGGGACGACCTGGTGCCCAAGGGCTGGGACCCGATGAAGGGCCTGAAGGAAAAGGGCTTCGGCAACATCGGCATGCTCAACGATGGTGATCCCAAGACCCAGGAAATGATGCGCCAGTTGCGCGAAACCTGGGACAACGCCCCCACCGAGCCGCAGCTGGACAATACCCGGGTCAAGATCCCCGGCTACCTGGTGCCGCTGGAAGAAAGCGCCGCCGGCCACACCGAGTTCTTGTTGGTGCCCTACTTCGGCGCCTGCGTGCACACCCCACCGCCCCCGGCCAACCAGATCGTATTGGTGGTGCCGGCCAAACCCGCCGCCGGCTACCGCAGCATGGACACGGTGTGGGTCAGCGGCACGCTCAAGGCCACGCGCACCAATTCGCCCATGGGCAGCAGCGGCTACCGCCTGGAAGGCGCGCTGGTCGAGCGCTACAAGGCCACCCCGCAGTGAGCGGCGGGTTTCACGCCGCCGCAGTGCGCAGGGCCGAGCCCACCATCACCACACCCGAGACCGACAGCACCACCAGCACCACCCGGCGAAACTGCGCTGCGCTCAGGCCCAGGTAGAGCCGCGCGCCCAGGATCGACGGCAGCACCAGGGCCGGCGCCACCACCGCGTAGCGCGGCAGCACCTCGGCGGTGAGGCTGCCCGACCACCACAGGCCCAACGCCGTGGCCGTCAATGCCGCCAGGTTGAAGTTCTGCAGCACCGCGCGGTGCTCGTCGCGGTTGTAGCCGCGCAGGGTGCACCACAGCGCCGGCGCCACACCGGTGAAGCCGCCCACTACGCCCATCACCCCGCCCACCGCACCGGCCGCCGCATCGCCCAGCCGCCCGCCGTGGGTGATCTTGGGCAACCGGTCGGCCCACAGCATGGGCGGGCAGAACAACAACAGGATCAGCCCCAGCAGGCCCTTGAACCAGGCCGGGTCCAGCAGCGGCAACACCATCAGGCCCAGCGGCACACCGACCAGGGCACCGGCCACGAAGGGCCACAACAGGCCCAGTTGCAGACCGCGCCGCACGGTGACGACCGACAGCAGCTGGCCGGTCAGCCCGCCAAGCACCGCCATCACCCCCGCCACGCGGGGGTCGATGGTCCACACCCACAGCGACATCGCCACCATGCCGAAGGCGAAGCCCGAAATGCCTTGCACAAAGCCGGCCACCGCCGCGCCGCCGACCAATACCCAGAGTTCTGCGTTCACCGAGGCTGCCTTGATGCCTGTCAATCGACCGGCCGAGCTTAACCAGCCCGCCGGGGCCGGGCGCTCACTGCAGCACCAGGCCCTGTGGGCCGGTGGCGGCCAGGGCGGCAAACCACAGGGCCGCCACGGTGCCGTCGCTGTCGGGCAGCTCGGTGACGGCCAGGCCCTGGCGCAGTTCCCAACTCGAATCGAACCAGCCACAGGCCGGCGTGGTTTCGTCGGCATCGGTCGGCTCGGCAGGGCCGCCGGTGGTATGGGTATGGGTATCGGTATGGGCCTGGACGATGGCCACTTGCGAGTAGTTCATTGGGGGGCTCCTCGGGTGCTGGGCTGCGATGGCCGCATCTTCGGCAAGCGGCCCGGCACCGGCCATCACCCACAGGGCGGGGCTTTGGGGGGCCCCACCGCAGGGGGATGACTTCATGTCACCATGTCACAACCTGCCCTTCCCCCAACCTGCCAGGCCCGCCCCATGTGTGGACGCTACGTGATTGCCTACGACCCGCAGACCCTGGTCTCGGGCTTCAGCCTCACCCGCATCCAGCCCTTTGACCGGCGCTTCAACATCGCGCCGCAGTCGGCCGTGCCGGTGGTCTACGAGACCAAGGAAGGCGAGCGCGTGGCCGAGCTGATGCGCTGGGGCCTGGTGCCGCACTGGGCCAAGGACCTGAGCATCGGCGCCAAGCTCAACAATGCGCGCAGCGAAGGCATGGCCGACAAGCCTTCGTTCCGCCAGGCCGTGCGCCGGCGCCGCTGCATCGTGCCGGCCAGCGGCTTCTACGAGTGGCAGCCCACCACCGCAGCCGATGGCAAGCCGGCCAAGCAGCCGCACTACATCAGCCCGGTGGGCGCGCCCTTCTTTGCCATGGCGGGGCTCTTCGAAGCCTGGCGGCCGCCCCCCCAGCCTGATTCAAAACCTGGCGATTCCAGCGAGTGGGTGCTCACCTGCTGCGTGATCACCACCGCCGCCAATGCCTTGATGGCGCCTATCCACGACCGCATGCCGGTGATGCTGCCACCCGAGCACTGGACGGCCTGGCTGGCGCGTGGCCAGACCGATGCCGACGCCCTGCCCGCGCTGATGGGCGGCTTGCCCGAAGGCGCCATGCAGGCCTGGCCAGTGGCACGCGCGGTGGGCCGCTCCAGCGCTGAAGGCCCCCAGCTGATTTAGCCAATGGGGCCGGTCGACCCACCGGCTTGAAGGCCCTGGCCACCGCCCGGACCGCGCCGCCGGCTATGCTCAGCGCCGTGTTGAACCGTCGACTCCTCGCCATCGCCCTGGCCCTGTTGCTGCTGATCACGCAGCACCTGGGCCTGCAGCACTTGCTGGGCCACGCCTTGCAGGGTGATGTTGCCGCGCGGGGGCAGGCCACCCTGTCAGCGCGTGCAGCCGATGGTGCGGCTGCCGGCGCCGGGGTGGTTGCGGCGCACGGCGCCGGGGAGGACACGGCCGACGATGCCGCCGACGGCCTGTGCAAGCTCTGCCTGCTGTTGGCCACCCTGGGTGTGGCCAGCCTGCCGGCCCTGCTGCAATGGCGGGCCTCGTTGCGCACCCAGGCCTTGCGCGTGGCCACCGCGCTGCGCCAGTGGGCTGCGCCGGCACTGCACGCCTACCAGGCACGCGCGCCGCCGCACTAACTGCCGAGCTCATTGCCGAGCTGACCGCCGCTGCGCCCGCAGCCACCCGCCACCGCCAGTAACAACCGGCGCGGTGGGTCTGAAGGCGCCAGACCGCCCGTCCCGTGGCCAGGCCCGGGCGGGCATGCCCCCCTTTGCAGGATGTCCCCATGCCTTCGTTCCCCCTTGGCGCGCACCGTGCTGCGCCGCTGTTGCGCCCCCGTTTGACCGCGCTGGCCTTGGCAGCGGCCTTCCCTGTGGCCGCCCTGGCCGCCGATCCGCCTGCCGCCAGCACCGTCACCATCACCGGCAACCCGCTGGGCAGCAGCACCCTGGCCCAACCCAGCAATGTGCTCACCGGGCAGGCGCTGTCGGTGCGCCGCAGCGGCACGCTGGGCGAAACCCTGGACGGCCTGCCCGGTGTATCGGCCAGCGCCTTCGGGCCCCAATCCAGCCGGCCGGTGATCCGCGGGCTGGACGGCGACCGCATCCGCGTGCTCGACAACGGCGGCGCGTCGATCGACGCATCCAACCTCAGCTTCGACCACGCTGTGGCCATCGACCCGCTGGTGATCGAGCGCCTGGAAGTGCTGCGCGGCCCGGCCGCCCTGCTGTACGGCGGCAATGCCACCGGCGGCGTGGTCAATGCGCTGGACAACCGCATTCCGCGCGATGCCCTCAATGGCGTGGGTGGCCGCGCCGAACTGCGCCTGGGCGGCCCCGCGCTCGACCGGGCCGGTGTGGCCTTGATCGAAGGCGGCGCCAATGGCCTGAACTGGCATGCCGACGTGGCCCGCCGGCTGAGCGCCGATCTGCGAACGCCGCGCTTCACCCCGATCGCCGATGGCCAGGCCCAGCCCGCCACCCGCACCGTGGCCAACAGCGCAGGGCGCAGCGAGGCGGGCGCGTTGGGGGCCTCGTGGGCCGGCGCGCAAGGCTTCGCCGGCCTGGCCATCGACGACGCCCGCAACGACTACGGCGTGACGGTGGAGCCCGACGTCACCATCCGCATGCGGCGCAGCAAGCTGCAAGCGGCCGGCGAATGGCGCGGCCTGACAGGGGCCATCAGCAGCCTCAGCGCCCAGGCCAGCAACACCCGCTACCAGCACCAGGAGGTGGAGGGCAGCGGCGCCGTAGGCACCACCTTCCGCAGCCGCGGACAGGTGCTGCGCCTGCTGGCGCAGCTCACGCCAGTGGCCGCGCTGGGCGGCTCGCTGCGCGCCGTGGTGGGTGTGCAGGCCGAGCGGCTGGACTTCTCGGCCCTGGGCGAAGAGGCCTTCGTGCCGGCCACCTTGAGCCGCAGCCAGGCGCTCTTCACGCTGCAGGAACTGGTCTGGCCCGGCGGCGTGGCCCTGCAGGCCGGCGTGCGGGTCGAGCGCGCCCAGGTGCACAGCGAAGGCGACGCCCCCGATGCGGCAGAACCGCGCTTTGGCGAGGCGACCTCGCGTCGCTTCTCGCCACGCAGTGCGTCCATTGGCCTGGTGGCCCCCATCGGCGCCGCTGCTTCGGGCTGGCGGGCCCACGCCACGCTCGGCCAGACCCAGCGCGCGCCCGCCTACTACGAGCTGTACGCCAATGGCCTGCACGTGGCCACCGGTGTGGTCGAGCAGGGCGATGCGCAGCAGCAACTCGAACGCAGCCGCCATGCCGAAGCCGGGCTGCAGTGGCAACAAGGCCCGCACAGCCTGCGCGCCACGGCCTGGCAAACCCGGTTCGCCAACTTCATTGCACTCGATGCCAACGGCGCCACGGTCGACGTGGACGGCGCCGCCGTGCCGGTCTACCGGTTCTCGGGTGTGCCGGCACGGCTGCACGGGCTGGAGATCGACGGCCGCACCCGCCTGGCCAGTACACCCTGGCAGGTGGATGCCACCGCCGGCCTGGACATCGTGCGCGGGCGCAACCGGCAAACCGGTGAGGCCCTGCCGCGCCTGGCCCCCCTGCGCCTGCAGGCCGGGCTGGAAGCGGCCCAGGGCGCCTGGCGCGGCGGCTTGCAAGTGCGCCATGCTGCCCGCCAGAGCCAGGTACCCGGCACCGACGTGGCCACGCCC
>JANOAQ010000488.1:0-1969 GCA_031411195.1 Burkholderiaceae bacterium
ACCATCTGCTGGACGTGATTGCTGACAAGACCGAGGCCTTGCAGCGCTGGAATGCCGAACTCGATGCCAAGGTGGCCGATCGCACCCACGCGCTGCAGGCCGCGCAGTCGCAACTCTTGCGCTCCGAGAAGATGGCCGCGGTAGGCCAGCTGACCGCCAGCATCGCCCACGAGGTCAACAACCCGATCGCGGTGATCCAGGGCAACCTGGATCTGGCGCGCGAACTGCTGGGGGCCGACGCGCACCGGGTGCAGCCCGAGTTGAGCCTGATCGATCAGCAGATCGAACGCATGCGGCTCATCGTCACGCAACTGCTGCAGTTTGCACGGCCCAACGAATATGCTGGCTATGTGGAAGCCGTCGACACCGCCAGGGCCGTGGAGGACTGCCTGGTGCTCACCGGCCACCTGCTGGCACGCACCCGCATCACCATCGAACGTGACTTCTTGGCCACTCGCCCTGCCGGCATCAACCGCAACGAGCTGCAGCAGGTGCTGGTCAATCTGATGGTCAATGCCATTCACGCCATGCCCGACGGTGGTCGGCTGAGCCTGCGCACGCGCGATTGGGCCGATCCTCAAGGCCGCTGCGGCCTGTGCATCGAGGTGGCCGACACGGGGCCCGGGCTGGACGAAGGCCTGCTGCGTGAACTCTTCAAACCGTTCGTCACCCGCAAGAAGGATGGCACCGGCCTGGGCCTGTGGATCAGCCGCAGCCTGGTGGAGCGCTATGGCGGCGACATCGTGGCAGCCAACCGAGCCGGCGACCAAGGGCCTGGTGCCGTGATGCGCGTCTTCCTGCTGAGCGAGCCTGAAGCCGCCACACCTGCGGGAAGCGACTGATTCAGCCCTGGGACAAACCCGAAGGCGGGCTTGGCCCAGGCTGCATGCGACAACTTGTCGCCGCCCCCGCCTTAGACTCGTGCCGCTATGCAAGACCGGCCCTATTGCCCCGTGGCGGTGCTCATCGAGCGCCAGCGGCAGCCCAATGCCTGGGAGGCTTGGCGCTTTCGAATCGCCGAAGTGCTGCTCGACGAGGGTGGGTTTGGCAACGGCCCGCGCACCCTGCGCGACGACGGCCGCACCGCGCAAACCTTGCACCCCGGCCTGGGCGCCACCCTCTACCGCGATGAAGCCGAGGGCTACTACCTCAACCTCACCTCGGGCCATCCGGCCTGGTTTGTCATGTGGCGGGTGGACGATGAGGACCCTTCGCGGGCCTGGCCCGAAATGGTCACCTTGTCCTACAACGAAGCGGGTCGACTGATGGACGCGCAGGAACGGGTAGACACCGTGCCGCTGCCCGAGGACGTCTGCGCCTGGCTGCAGGCCTTCACCGACGAGCACCACCGGCCCGAGCCCAAGCATCGTCGCAGGCCGGCCTCGTTCAAGCCGCCGGGCGAACGCTGAGCGCCATGCCGCCTATCGACTCAACCGCCGACGACGACGCCAGCGGCGGCTTCCTGTCACGCTGGTCGCGGCGCAAGGTGCTGGGGCGCCAGGGTGTGCCGCTGGCCGACCGCGAGCCCGCGCCACCTCCGCCCGTGCCCGTGCCGGAGCCTTCGTCGCTGGCCGGGCTTGCAGCCCCAACCGTCGTGCCGGCTGCCCCCCGGCAGGCAGCAACGCCTGCCGCCGCCGAACCCATTGCCGCCCAAGCCGAAACCCAGCCCGAAGCGCCACCAACGCCCACCCTGGCCGATGTGGCAGCGCTCACGCAGGACAGCGACTTCACGCGCTTCGTGGCCCCGGGTGTCGATACGGGGGTGAAGAACGCGGCGCTCAAGAAGTTGTTCACCGCCCCGCACTTCAATGTGATGGATGGGCTGGACACCTACATCGACGACTACGGCAAGGCCGATCCACTGCCCGCAGGCATGCTGCGCCAGATGGCTCAATCGCATGCCCTGGGCCTGTTTTCAGACGATCCACCCGAGCCGATGCCCGCACTGCCCCAGCCGGCGCAGGTGGCA
>JANOAQ010000489.1:0-4044 GCA_031411195.1 Burkholderiaceae bacterium
GTACCAGGCGGTAGCTGCCGGGCAGGCTCAGATCGAAGGCCTGGGCCAGGTCGATGCGGGCCTGGCGCGCCTGATTGGGCTGCAGACGCAGGTAGTCGTCGGCCACGGGCTCGCCGCGCTTGACCGCAGCGCCTCGGTAGGGAATGGCCTCGCCTTCCCGTGTCAGCGCAACAAAAGGCGCCAGCCACGCACCTTCGAAGGGTGTGCCCCAGGTCAGCACCTGCACGGCCGACGGCGACTCCAGGCGGATGTGCAGCCACACCGGCTGGCCGATGCGCCCCTGGCGGGGCGTTTTCAGCGTGCACTGCACCTCAGGCGTGGCAGCGGGACCGGCCGTTGCCATGCCTGCCAGGGTCGCCGGAACGGCCAGCGCCGCCAGCAACGCCGGCAAGCCGCGTCGCAACGGCCAGGAGTCGATCAAGGCAAGGCCGGCGTGTTTTCAGCAAAGTATTCGTGGCTGTCGGCGTTGTCCAGGGCCTTGGCAGGATCGGTCAAGGCCAGATTGGCAGCGGCCGACTGGCCATAGGCCCAGTCATCGGTGCCTGCCACCACGTTGAAGTGGCTCATTTCGTGGATCAAGGTGCCCGCGCGCGAGTCGGTGCCCGTCAGTGGCGCGGCCCAGAAAGCGCCGCAGAGATAGATCTTGTACGGTTGGGTCGGGTAGACGTAGGCGTAGATGTTCGACTTCTTGCACTTGCAATCCAGTGTCAGCGCCTGGGTGGTGAAGGCGCTCTGCTCGTTGACAAAGTGGGCCTTGGCGGTGCCCCAGCCGGCGCTGCTGTAGGCGCCGAACCACTTCACATACCGTGGCGTGGCCGAGGGCGCGCTGCTCAGGTAGCTCACTGCGCTGTTGGCATAGCCGGTGGCTGCTGTCACGGCTTGCTGCAGGGCCGTCTGCTGGCTGGCCGAGCAATTGCCGGTGAAGCTGATCGATCCGACGGCTGCGGCTGCGGCGGCGCCGCCGGCCGTGCCAGCACCGCCCGCCACCTTGGCCGTGCGCCCTTCAAGCCACAGGTAGAGGGGTTGCGAGCGCAGCTGGGCGGCCTTGGCGCCGTGGCCACCCTTGCTGTTGAACTCGATGGTGTAGCGGCCGTTGCGCACCAGATCGTAGGCGCCGGTGAGTTCGACCTGGTAGGTCAAGGTGGCCCCGGCGTCGATGCGCACCTGGTCGGCCGCTTCGGGCGCTGTGCGCTTGATCAGCGGGCCCGTATAGGCCACCTTCTGCCCATCGCGGGTGATGCGGAACAAGGCCGATTCCAGTTCGTCGCCCGGCAGTTGCCAACGCAGCAGTTGCACCGGTGAGCGGCCCGTGTTGGTGATGGTCACCGTCAGATGGACGTCCACATCCCCTTGCAACACGGGTGTTGGGGCGCTCAAGCGCACTTCCAGCGCGTCAGCGGGGGCGGCCACCGCGGTGTCGGCACCCCAGGCCAGCAGGGCCGAAAGCAGGAACTTCGAGAATCGACGCATACGCGCTCCTTGGAGAGGTCACAACATGGCGCTGATTGTGGTGGTCGTTGGCGCCCCGGGTTCGGGGGCTTCTACCGAGGCTGGGCTGGTGCCGGGTGCCGGGTGCCGTCCTCCGGATCACGAAAGGTCGGCTTAGGCAAAGCAGAATGGTTGGATCGTGGCTCAAGCCTCACAGTGCGAAGCCTGGAGGAGACACCATCATGGAACTGGACAAGCTGCGCGACTGGATCGGCCGCACCGAGCAGCGCACCGACGACATCACCGCCATGCCGGTGGCGGCGCTCTCGGCCACGCTCGACCGCGACGATGCCGAGCCCGTGCCCGGCAGCGACTTGCCGCACCTGTGGCACTGGATGTACTTTGCGCCACTGGCGCAACAGCGCGAGATCGGCCCCGACGGCCACCCGGAACGCGGCGGCTTTTTGCCACCCGTGCCGCTGCCTCGGCGCATGTGGGCCGGCAGCCGCCTGAATTTTCACCATCCGCTGCAAGTGGGCGACGAGGTGACGCGCAGTGCGCGCATTGCCGATGTCAGCATCAAGTCCGGGCGCAGCGGCACGCTGGTGTTCGTCACCGTGCGGCACGAGATCCACAACGCCCGCGGCCTGGCCATCAGCGAAGAGCAGGACATCGTCTATCGCGATGCGCCCACGCCGGGTGCCGCCGCGCCCGCGCCCCAAGCCGCGCCCACTGGCGAGGCCTTCTCGCGCCTGATCACGCCCGATCCGGTGCTGCTGTTCCGCTACTCGGCGCTCACCTTCAACGGCCACCGCATCCACTACGACCGGCCCTACGCTGCCAACGTGGAGGGCTACCCCGGCCTGGTGGTGCACGGCCCGCTGATCGCCACTTTGCTGATGGACCTGCTGCGCCGCCAGATGCCCGGCGCGCGGGTGGCGCGTTTCAGCTTCAAGGCGATGCGGCCGGCTTTCGACATCCATGCCTTCAGGGTCTGCGGCCTGCCGGATAGCCATGGTCAAGGCCAGGGCCAGGTGCAGCTGTGGACACGCGACCACGAAGGCTGCGTCACCATGCAGGCGACGGCAACGCTGGCCTGAGACGCGGCGCTGAGATTCCACACCTTTGATCGACTCCATGAAGACCGACCACAGCTACCAAGACATCCGCGATGCGGTGCGCGCCCTGTGCGCTGAATTTCCTGACGCCTACCACCGCGAGGTGGACAGCCGCCGCGCCTACCCCGAGGCCTTTGTCGACGCACTGACCAAGGCCGGCTGGATGGCCGCGCTCATCCCGCAGGAATACGGCGGCTCGGGGCTGGGCCTGGCCGAGGCCAGCGTCATCATGGAAGAGATCAACCGCGCCGGTGGCAACAGTGGCGCCTGCCATGGCCAGATGTACAACATGGGCACCTTGCTGCGCCACGGCAGTGCCGAGCAGAAGCAGCGCTATTTGCCAAGAATCGCCACCGGCGAGCTGCGCCTGCAGAGCATGGGCGTGACCGAACCCACCACCGGCACCGACACCACCAAGATCAAGACCACGGCCGTCCGGGTTGGTGGAAAAACGGGTGACCGCTACGTCGTCAACGGCCAGAAAGTGTGGATCAGCCGCATCCAGCACAGTGACCTGATGATCCTGCTGGCGCGCACCACGCCGCTGGCCGATGTGCAGAAGAAGAGCGAAGGCATGTCGATCTTCATCGTCGACCTGCGCGACAGCATCGGCAAGGGGCTGGACGTGCGGCCGATCCCCAACATGGTGAACCACGAGACCAACGAGCTGTTCTTCGAGAACCTGGAGATCCCGGCCGAGAACCTGATCGGGCAGGAAGGCCAGGGCTTCAAGTACATCCTCGATGGGCTGAACGCCGAGCGCACGCTGATCGCAGCCGAGTGCATCGGCGACGGACGCTGGTTCATCGACCGCGTGAGCGCCTACGTGAAAGACCGCATCGTCTTCGGCCGGCCCATCGGCCAGAACCAGGGCGTGCAGTTCCCCATCGCCGAAGCCCACATCGAGGTAGAGGCCGCCGACCTGATGCGCTGGAAGGCCTGCAGTCTGTACGACCAGCATCTGCCCTGCGGCGCCGAGGCCAACATGGCCAAGTACCTGGCGGCCAAGGCAAGCTGGGAGGCGGCCAACGCCTGCATCCAGTTCCACGGGGGTTTCGGCTTTGCCTGTGAATACGATGTGGAGCGCAAATTCCGCGAAACGCGCCTCTACCAGGTGGCGCCGATCAGCACCAATCTGATCCTGAGTTACGTGGCAGAGCACGTGTTGGGTTTGCCGAGGTCGTTCTGATGCTGCCGCTTGAAGGCATCACCGTCGTCACGCTGGAACACGCGATCGCCGCGCCGTTCTGCACCCGCCAGCTGGCTGACCAGGGCGCGCGGGTGATCAAGGTCGAGCGGCCGGGCGTGGGCGACTTTGCGCGGGCCTACGACACCCGTGTCAACGGCCTGGCCAGCCACTTCGTGTGGACCAACCGCAGCAAGGAAAGCCTCAGCCTGGACTTGAAGGCGCCGTGCGCGGCCGACATCCTGGACAGGCTGCTGGCCGGTGCCGACGTGCTGGTGCAGAACCTGGCGCCGGGTGCGGCAGCGCGTTTGG
>JANOAQ010000490.1:0-5134 GCA_031411195.1 Burkholderiaceae bacterium
ATGCCGGCAGCGGCGGCGGTGGCGCTGAGGGCCTGCTGCTTGATGAAGTCACGGCGGCTGGTGGTCATGGGGGCTCCGGGCACAGGTGGCAAAGACGGGTGAAATGAGTTCGAACGCGCGGCGGCCATGCTGCTTGGGCAGCAGGGTCTTGTCCTTGAGCTGCTTCAAGGCCGGCGCTGCGGCTTGTTGCGGTCGGACAGGCTGCTGCGCCAGTCGGCATAGGCCTGCATCGGTGCTTCGGGTGCGGGCGCATCGGGGCCCGAGTACTCGTAGACCAAGGCCGTGTTGAGCACCTGGGGCCACAGCGCAATCTCGGCCATCACCGCCGAGGCGGCGCGCTCGGGCGTGTCCTCGATCACCACCACCAGGCGGCCGTCGGCCAGCAGGCTGTCGGCCAGTTCCAGCCCGGGCAGGGCCAGCAAGGCGGTGGACAGCGCCGGCAGGTTTGCCGGGCGCGCACGAACGATGACACCCAGGATGCTCATGGCGGTGGTGATGCCTCAAAAGTTGGTGCGGTTGGCAGCGGCTTGGCTGGCAGGCCCGCGCAGCGGTGGCCTGCAGATCAGCCGGCAGGTCGGGCCGTTGGGCGGGCCGCTGGGCGGGGCATCTGCTGCCGCGCCGTTGCGGTGTGCAGATCACAGCCGCGATGGTGCCCAACAGCGGGATGCCGGCAGTTGACCTGCATCAAGTCGGGGCCACGTGCCCCCGGCGCCTACAGCGTGTCGGTGCGGGTGTCCAGGTTGTCGAGCAACTCGTCGACCACTTCCAGGAAGCCCAGCAGATTGACCGGCTTGGTGAGGTAGTGCCGCGCGCCGGCCGCCAGGGCCTCCTGGATGCGCGCCGGCGTGGCGTCGGCCGACACCACCACCACGGGGATGTCGGCGCACTGTGGATCGCGCTGCAGCTGGCGCAGCAGCTCCAGCCCATCGACATCGGGCAGGTGCATGTCCAGCAGGATCAGGTCGGGCCGCTGCGCGCGGATGGCGGTCAACCCGTCCAGGCCCAGGGTGGACACGTCCAGCGTGACCTGCGGGCGCTGGGCCAGCATGCCGCGCATCACCTCGACATTGGTCTCGTTGTCTTCGACGTAGTGCACCCGGCGGTGGCGGTAGCGGTCGCTGTCGTCGCCAGCCACCAGGGCGGTGCGGGCGCTGGGTTCGGGCGCGCCGGCCCAGGGCAAGCGCAGCACGAAGGTGGCACCCCGGCCCTGCACGCTCTCGGCGTCGAGGGTGCCGCCCATCAGCTCGGCGAGCCGGCGGCTGATCACCAGGCCGATGCCGGTGCCTTCGGTGTCGCTGTTCTCGCGGCCCAGGCGGTTGTAGGGCTGGAACAACTCGGCCATCTGTGCCGGGCTCAGGCCCAGGCCGGTGTCCAGCACGCGCACGGTCACCCAGTCATTGCGCTCGCGCACCGTGCGCACCACCACCCGGCCACCCTGCACGTTGTACTTGACGGCGTTGGACACCAGGTTGGTGATGACCTGCTTGAGGCGCGTTTCATCGGCCAGGGCACGCTGGGCGTCGTCGCCGACGTGCAACTCCAGGTCGATGCCTCGCTGGGCGGCGCTGGGCCCCACCATGGCCAGGCAGTGCGACAACAGCGGCTGCAAGGGCACCGAGGTCAGCTCCAGGCGCAGCATGCCCGCTTCGATGCGCGACAAGTCCAGCGTGTCGTTGATCATCTCCAGCAGGTGCCAGCCCGCCTGCAGGATCTGGGCGACCCAGGCCAACTGGTGTGGCGCCAGGCGCTGGTTGCGGTCGAGATCGAGCAATTGCGCAAAACCCAGCATGGCGTTCAGCGGCGTGCGCAACTCGTGGCTCATGCGCGATAGAAATTCGTTCTTGGCGCGGTTGGCGGATTCGGCGGTCTGGCGGCCCTGCTCGGCCTCCAGGCGGCGCAATTCTTCAGTGATGTCTTCGACCACGGCCACCAGGCGCTGTGGCTGGCCCTGCAGATTGCGCAGCACGCTCCAGTTCATGCGCACCCACAGCATCGGGCCGTCGTGGTGCTGCAGGCGGGTGTTGCGCTGCACTTCGGTCAACTCGCCGTCAATCAAGCGCTGCAGGCTGTGTGCATCTTCAGCCCGGTCGTCAGGGTGGCTCAGGTCGCTCAGGCGCTTGCCGGCCAGTGCCGCGCTGTCGTAGCCGATCAACGCGCGCAGGCGCGGGTTGGCATCGCGCACCCGGCCATGCAGGTCGGCGTAGACGATGCCGATGGGTGCATGCTCGAACATGTTGCGAAAGCGCTCTTCGCTCTCGCGCAGGGCCGACTCGGTGCGCTGGCGCTCGGCCACCTCGCGCTGCAGATCACGGGTGCGCGCGGCCACGGCGGTTTCGATGCGGCGGGTGCGGCCGGTCACGGTCAGCAGCAGCGCTGCCAGCATGGTGGTCGACATCAGCCCCACGGTGGAGAAGAGCCAGGCATTGCCGTGGCCTGAATCCGGCACCGCGGCCAGATCGGCGCCGACGCGCAGCGTCCATTGCTGCCCGGCCAGCGCGATCGGGTGCTTCAACACCAGGGCCCGGGGCTTGGCCGTTTCACAATCCTGCGCACCGGCCAGTCGCCGGCGTTGGGCCTGCGGATTGGTGTCGATCAGGCACCAATCCAGATAGGGCTGGGCCTTGGCCATGGCGGCGGCCACGCTCTGCTGCATGCGAAGCGTGACGAAGACCACGCCGGTCAGGGCTTCGCGGCGCTGGCTGACGGCCGGTTCACCCCGGTACAAGGCGCGGTAGATCACCACCCCGGTCTGGTTTCCCGGCTCTTGGGTGATGACGAATCCGCTGGTGGCCACCGCCACGCCATCGGCGATGGCGCTGAGCAGGGCCGCTCGGGCGGCAGGAACCGACAGTGCGTTCACACCCAAGGCGCCCGCATTGAGGGCCAGCGGTTCGATGAGGCGGATGGCCAGTACGTGGTGGTCGGTTTCGGCGATGGGGCTGCGCTCGAAGATGCGGTAGGCCCGGCCGCTGCGCGCGGAGACCTCGGCCTGCACCTTGGCGATGGCGCTGCGTTCAACGCGGGGGCTGTAGCCGATGGCCTGGATGTTGATCTGCATCCCCAGCCAGGGTTGGACGACGCGACGCAACTCGTCTGCGCTGACATCCTCGGAGCCGATGTAGAGGCCGTGCACGGCCTCCAGTGCAAACACGACCTGGGCCAATTCAGCCTCCAGCCGCGCCCCGGCAGCGGAGGCATCGCGCTCGAATACGCTGCGGCTGCGTTCACTGTCCCAACGTGCCACCAACACCGTGGCCAGGGCCAGCAGTGCCGTGGTGGCCAGCAGCGGCAGTGCCAGCGTGACGCGCCGCGGCGCCCAATCGGTGCGGGGCCGGCCGATCAGGGTGAGGGCGATGGGCGCACCGATCAACACGCCCAGGCTATCGCCTATCCACCAGGTCCACCAGGTGAAGGCGCGGCTGCCTGGCGGCACCACGCCGGCCAGTGACAAGGCCAAGGTTGACAGGGACGAATTGACCAGGCAGGCCAACAATGCGCCCAGGATGAAGAAGCCGGCGACGTCGCGGGGTTCGCCCAGCACCAGCGGGCCAGGCAGGCGCCAGCGCACCAGCGCAGCGCCCACGGCCGCCTGCAGGCCGGCACCCAGGCCATTGGCCAGCGGCACGAGCAGTGCCGCGGCGCTTTCCACCTCACGCGGGTTGCCCAGCAAAAAATTGACGGCAAACGCACCCAGCGCCACGCCCAGGATCGCGCCCCGGCCGTAAACCAGCACCGCCGCCAGGGCCAGGCCGGCACTGGGAAAAATCGGCGTCGCGTAACCGGGTGGGATGGCCAGCAGCAGGGCCAGCTGCCCGGCCACGAAGTAGGCCAGGGCCGTCAGGGCGGCCGGGCCCAGCCAGCGCGCGGCGAATCCGGTGGCCGGCGGTGTGGCGAGCGGGAGGGGCGTGGTGTCAGACACAGGGGTGGGCGGACACATTGAAAAAAGCGGCCGACATGGCCCGATTGTGGGGCCCGGCGACGCGCGCTGCCAGCGTTGGGCGCGGCCTCGTCGAAGGCATCGCGGCAGCGGTTTGCTCAGGCGCCTTCGCTGGGTCGGCGGGTCATCAAGGCGCCGGCGCTGGCCTCGTAGGCGGCGGCGGCCTGCAGCAGGGCGCCATCCCCATGCGGGCGCCCCACCAGCTGCAGCCCGGCCGGCCAGCGGCCATTGGCATGGAAGCCGGCTGGCACGCTGATGGCCGGCAGGCCGGCAAAGGTGGCGTACAGCGTCACCTCCATCCAGCGGTGGTAGGTGTCCATGGTGCGGCCGGCGATCTGGCGCGGCCAGCGCTCGCCCATGGGGAACGGCCACACCTGCGTGGCCGGCAGGGCCAGCACGTCGAAGCGCTCGAACAGGCCCAGCAAGTGGGTGTGAAAGGCCGTGCGCACCTCGCTGGCGGCCATGAAATCCATGAAGTTCAGGCCCATGGCCTGGCGGTGCTCCCACAGCGCCTCGGTCTTGATCTGCTCGCGTGCGCCGGGCAGTTTGAGCAAGACAGCCACCTTGGGTGCCACCAGCGCGCGGCGCCACACCAGCCAGGCCTGCCACAGCGCTTCGGGGCTGAAGCCCAACGGCGTAGGTTCGACCAGCGCGCCTTCACCGGCCATGCGGGCCAGCGCCTGTTCGCACACCGTCATCAGACCATCTTCCATTGGCAGGTAGCCCTGCAGATCACCCAGCCAGCCGACTCGCAGGCCACGCAGGGTGGCCGTGCCGGCGCCCACCGCAAAGTCTTGCGGGCCCTGGGCAATGGACAGCGGCGCGCGGGCGTCGCGCCCGGCCTGGGTGGACAGCAGGCGGGCCAGATCGGCCACGGTGCGGGCCATGGGGCCTTCGGTGCCCAGTTGCGCCACCCAGGTGTCGGCCGCCGGCCAGAAAGGCACCCGGCCCTGGCTGGGCCGCATGCCGAAGACGCTGGCCCAGGCCGCCGGGTTGCGCAGCGAGCCCATCGAGTCGCTGCCGTCGGCGACCGGCAGCATGCGCGTGGCGAGCGCCACCGCGGCGCCGCCGCTCGAGCCGCCGGCCGAGCGTGTGGTGTCGTAGGCGTTGCGCGTCGCGCCGAAGACCGTGTTGAAGGAATGCGAGCCGAGGCCGAACTCGGGCACGTTGGTCTTGCCGACGACGATGCAGCCGGCG
>JANOAQ010000491.1:0-2905 GCA_031411195.1 Burkholderiaceae bacterium
GTCCGGCGGCCAGCAGCAGCGTGTGGCGATTGCCCGTGCGCTGGTCAGCGACCCGACCTTGATCGTCGCCGATGAGCCGACCGGCGACCTGGACCGCGTCACCGGCGAAGAGGTGCTGAGCCTGCTCGACCAACTGGTGCACGAGCTGGGCAAGACCATCGTGATGGTGACGCACGACCCCAAGGCCGCCGGCCGCGCCGGGCGCATGGTGCACCTCGAAAAGGGTGTGCTCGTGGACGAGTCACCGGCGCACTGACCATGTTCTTGTTCAAGCTGCTGCTCAAAAATGCCTTCCGCCACAAGCTGCGCACCGGCTTGACGATGGTGGGCCTGGTGGTGGCCATCTGCGCCTTCGGCCTGCTGCGCACCATCGTGGATGCCTGGTACGCCGGGGTCGAAGGCAGCAGCAGCACGCGGCTGATCACGCGCAGCAACATCTCGCTGACCTTCGCCCTGCCGCTGAACTACGGCCAGCGCCTGCGCGCGGTCGAAGGCGTGCAGCAGGTGAGCTGGGCCAACTGGTTTGGCGGCATCTACATCACCGAGCGCAACTTCTTTCCGCAGTTTGCGGTCGACCCGGTCAGCTACCTGGCGCTTTACCCCGAGTACCGCATCGCCGACGCGCAGAAGCTGGCCTTCCTGCGCGACCGGCAAGGTGCGGTGGTGGGCCGCAAACTGGCCGACAAGTTCGGCTGGAAGCTGGGCGACCAGATCCCCCTGCGCGGCACCATCTACCCCGGCACCTGGACCTTCAACCTGCGCGGCATCTGGGACGGCGCCGATGCCAAGACCGACGAGAGCCAGATGCTGGTGCATTGGGGCTTCGTCAACGAAACCATCCGCCAGCGCTCGGCACGCCGCGCCGATGCGGTGGGCGTCTACATCCTGGGCATCGACGAGCCCAACAACGCCGCGGTGATCGCGCAGCGCGTGGACAAGCAGTTCACCAACTCTCTGGCCGAGACCATGACCGAGACCGAGGCCGCCTTCCAGCTGAGCTTCGTGTCGATGAGCGAGGCCATTCTGGTGGCCGTGCAGGCGGTCAGCTTCATCATCGTGCTCATCATCATGGCGGTGATGGCCAACACCATGACGATGACCGCCCGCGAGCGTCTGGCCGAATACGCCACCCTCAAGGCCCTGGGCTTTTCGCCCGGCTTCGTGGTGCGGTTGCTGCTGGGTGAAAGCCTGCTGATCGCGGCCATCGGCGGCGTGACGGGGCTGCTGCTCACACTGCCGCTGGCCGCCGCCTTCCGCAGCGCAGTGGGCACCCTGTTCCCGGTGTTCCAGGTCTCGCAGCTGACCATGGCCCTGCAGTTGCTGGCCGCGCTGGGCGTGGGCGCCGTGGCCGCCGCCTGGCCGGCCTGGCGCATGAGCCGCATCGACATCGTGGCCGGCCTTCGTCATGTCGGCTGATCGGTCGTGAAAGCTGTCCCGTTCAGCTACATCGCCCGCAACCTGTGGGTGCGCCGCGTCACCACCGCGCTGACGGCCGGTGGCATGGCTTTGGTGGTCTATGTGTTTGCCACCGTGCTGATGATGAGCGAGGGCATCCGCAGCACCATGGTGGCCACCGGCCAGCCCGACAACGTGATGGTGCTGCGCAAGGGCGCCGGGGCCGAGATCAACAGCGGCATCGAGCGCGGCCAGGCCGCTATCCTGTCCACCCTGCCCGGCATCGCCACCGACGCCGCCGGCCGGGCCCTGATCAGCCCCGAGCCGGTGGTGCTGATCAGCCTGCCCAAACGCAGCAACGGCAAGCCCAGCAACGTGACCGTGCGCGGCACCAGCGCAGTGGGCCTGCAACTGCGGCCAGGGGTCAAGATCGTCGAAGGCCGGATGTTTCGCCCCGGCACGTCGGAGATCGTGGTGGGCACCAGCACCGCGCGGGGCTTTGCCGGCATCGACATCGGTGCCAGCCTGCGCTTTGCCGGACGCGATTGGCTGATCGTGGGCCGGCATGACTCGGCGCGCAGCGGCTTCGACAGCGAGATCTGGGGCGATGCCGAGCAGATGCTGCAGGCCTTTCGCCGAGGGGCGTTTTCGGTGGTGGTGTTCCGCCTGGCCGATGCAGGCCTGTTCGACGCGACCAAAGACCGCATCGACGCCGACCCGCGCCTGTCGCTGGAAGCCAAGCCCGAGGTGCGCTTCTATGCCGAGCAGAGCGAAGCGCTGGCCACTTTCATCAACATCCTGGGCCTGAGCCTGGCCATCATCTTCTCGATAGGCGCGGTGGTGGGCGCCATGATCACCATGTTTGCCGCCGTGGCCTCTCGCATCGGCGAGATCGGCACGTTGCGGGCACTGGGCTTTCGGCGCGGCGCGGTGCTGACTGCCTTCCTGCTGGAAAGCCTGCTGCTGGCCGGCCTGGGCGGCGTGGTGGGACTGGCAGCGGCCAGCGCCATGCAGGCGGTGGACGTGTCGACCACCAACTTCCAGACCTTTGCCGAGCTGGCCTTTCGCTTCGTGCTGACGCCGAGCATCGCCGTGCAATCCCTGGTGTTTGCATTGGCCATGGGCGTGGTGGGTGGCTTCATCCCCGCCTGGCGGGCTGCGCGGCTGCAGATCGTCGACTGCCTGCGCGCGGCCTGAGCAACCAGCCGCACGCCGGCTCAGACCACCTCAGTTGGCAGGTTGCGGCCCGGGCTGTAGAGCACCCGCCCCTGCTCATCCAGATGGAACGCGCCGGCGCCGTAGCCGCTGCGCAGTTGCCGCACCACCTGGCCGAAGCCGATGTCCACATCGCCCCCCAGGCCGGCCAAGGTCTCGATGCGCGCGCCTTGGGCCAGTGCCACTTCGTGGTCGAGTTCGGCCCGGTCTTCCAGCAACTTGGCCCAGGCCTTGAGGTCTTGCTGCCAAGCCGCCTTCACTTTGTCCAGCAAGTGCTTCGGGTCGCCGTGCTGCT